>CAJXTM010001126.1 GCA_913061385.1 uncultured Rhodopirellula sp.
GAGATCAGCCTCGGTCTCGTGGGCTCGGAGATGTGTATAAGAGACAGGGTTACGATGGCCGCACCGACTTAAAAACTGAATCTCAACTCTTCACACACAGCATCAACCGCCACAAACCGGGTGATAAAGTCCCTGTAACCGCGTTACGCGAGGGAAAAAAGCGGGAGTTTACAATTCCCATCCAACCCTAAGATTGCAGGAACTGTGGCCCAAGTGGTTCGACCGACCCTACTTCCAGAATTGATGTGCAATAAAAACAAGGATTTCGCTATGCTTGTAACAGTAAGCAAAACAGATTCTGAAGCGACCTGTCGATGCCCCGAACCACTCACTCACCTCAATCGTCTACCGCACAAGCGTCTCACTTGAAAGTGAATCGCTTAGGTTCATTTCGTGGAAAAATTGCACCGCGAGATCGAGAAATACTCAGTAAGCTTGCCGGCGAAGTCGCGCTTCGCACATTTCCAGCGGAGCAGATATCGCGCTGGCAGCGAGAGATACACGAAAAAACACTTGCCCTAAGTCGTTCGATTGACCAGCCCAACTTTACAAGCGTGGGTCGGGATGACTTGGTACGAATGATCCGCATGTATGACGATCTGTTCTTTGACGGAAAAATTCTTCCCGTCGCGCAGGCAGAGGGACTGTCGTTTGGCCTTTCGTCCCGAATGACTCGCGTTGCTGGCAAAATGGTCACACACTATCCCCATGGAAATCATGAGGCGCCACGACAATTCGAGCTGATACTATCCTCGACACTTCTGTTCCAGACTTTTGAGGACGAAGCCAGGTCTGCAGAAGTGACGGGTCGTGTTTGCAAGGATCGCTTGGAGGCAATGCAACGCGTTGCTGAACATGAATTCGTGCATCTGATTGAAATGCTGATCTGGAACGATGGCAACTGCAGTGAGTCACGCTTTCAATCCATAGCACAACGATACTTCGGACACACTGACTATCGCCACGATCTGATCACACAAAGAGAACGTGCACTTAGCAAATTCAATATTCGCGTCGGAGACGAGGTAAGATTCCGACACGATCGCCGGGTACTGACAGGACGTGTCAACCGAATCACTCGCCGCGCGACGATACTCGTCCAAGATGGAAAAGGCGAACGCTTCAGCGACGGCCATCGCTATCTCCGCTTTTACGTACCGCTGGAAAAGCTCAGTAAAGCATGAACGCTTCCACTGAACCACTGCGGACCCCCACATACGAAAAACAGCCTAGACTTCTCCTGATTTCAAAATGCGACTAGAAGTCAAATCCATTCCCATCAGATCCCAGATGGCAATGTCTCTGGTTGAAGAACTTGAAGTGGAATTACGTCAGCACTACCCTTCTCATTACATTCATGAGTTGGATATCCCAGCATTCGAAGCATCTGGCGGAATCTTTTTGGTGTGCATCAATGGTGACGTCCCGATCGGTTGCCTTGGCCTAAGACCACTGAAATCTGGGACAGCAGAACTAAAACGAATGTTCGTGCGCCCCGATTTCCGCGGCCTCGGAGCAGCAAAAACAATGCTGCTTGAAATGGAAAGGCTTGCCAGCGCAGAAGGTTACCAACAGATTGTCCTAGAGACTGGCAACCAGCAGACGACTGCGATCGATCTGTATCAGGCAAACGGCTATCGCTCGATCGCCCCCTACAACAAGGCTTCTGATGGCCCAGCAAGCGTCTGCTTTTGCAAGATGCTTGATTCATCACCGGACACAAACATCACGACGTAGAACCACAGCACCATTGCATTGCTCCGCACCATTGCATTGCTCCGCACCATTGCATTGCTCCGCACCATTGCATTGCATTGCATTGCATTGAAACCCAACACTGCAATGAAACGTGCGTTGCCAGAAACCTGTATTCCGGCGTGGGTCCGAATGGGCTCTTCGTCCCACTATGACAGCAGCAGCCAATCGATCGCACACGCTCGCACTTGCAATCCAATCGAGCGAATGGTCACCAAACCGCCAGAGCAGCGACTGATTAGCTTCAGTGAGTCATTGCGTAAGTAACGATATTGATCCCCATGGGATACGCTTTCTTGACCGAAAACTCTTCGAAGTACCACGGATCTTCTCCCTCACGTTCCCATCCATCCCCTAGGTCGGTGTTGTGGCACTGTCTCTTATACACATCTGACGCTGCCGACGACTCCTTACGTGTAGAT
>CAJXTM010001127.1 GCA_913061385.1 uncultured Rhodopirellula sp.
CGAGATCAGCCTCGGTCTCGTGGGCTCGGAGATGTGTATAAGAGACAGATTGTCAAAAGATCAGCACCCGGCCCAGCGAAGCTGAGATTTTCCTCTACCAGCAACGACCCCAAAGATGGCTCAAGTGTGATTATTGCAGGCAGCGACAACGAAAACGAAATCTGATCGTCGCCCAAATCTCCGTTTGCCAAAGCCAACATTTCTCGGAGACTGCGATCCCCCGGCGAAAGATCACCATTGATAATATCTGCCGTTGTATCAACTACCAACGAAGGGCGTGCTTGTTTTTCCAGCGCGCCCATATCTGGCCCAGCACTGAGCCCGATTACGCTGCGACTGTACAAACCAGCTCGCTGGTCTGCGGTCAACGCGGTATCGTCTCCACCGCCGATGTTACCATCCGCCCCAAAGTTCAACGACAAAGCCAAGTTCGCAGCATCTGTTGCCGGACTGGTGTAGTCCAAATCGTGAGTATTGGTTGCCCCTCCGTTGTTAGCCAACGGAGAAATCTTTGCATCAATCGGGCTAGCAGTGCTGCCAATCACATTTCCATTCGCATCTCCCGATGACGCCACCAAGGTGCTGTCAGTGTTGTCGCTAATCAAACTCGATTGAATATCAAGTACGGTTCCAGGATCACCTGGGACATGCAAATCGGGTCCTATTGGTCCGGTGTTCAGTGTAATGATGGAGTTATAAATCAACATCGATTTAGCGGTTGAGTCATCATTGACCCCGATGCCCCCACCCGAGATTCCAGCAGTATTCATTGCCAGCGTTACGTGCACCAAACGCACTGCCGCGGCATCAGTTTGAATTCCACCTCCACGGCCGGTAGCACTGTTACCAGAAATGGTTGAGTTATTAACAATCACTGCCCCAATCGCAGAGGAGATCCCACCACCATCAAAGGAGGAGCTATTGTCAGCGATTAAACTTTGAAAGATGTCAACTATGCCGTTATTGGTGGCAACTCCACCACCATCCCCAACAGCCTGATTGCCGGTGATCCGCGTTCCCGAAATGGTCAGACGCCCAGATGTGTTTCCAACACCGCCACCACTTCCGTAGTCAGCACTATTGCTTGTGATCACACTCGTGGTGATCGTCAGATCTCCCTCATAGTTGAAGACTCCGCCGCCGCCGTAATCAGCCTTGTTCCCCGTGATGGTCGTATTGGAAATCGCGACAGATCCCTTGTAACTGTAGATGCCTCCGCCATCTCCCTTGGACTCGTTGCCGCTGATCGTGCTACCGGTAATCGTAACATCGCCGTTGGCCGCATAAATACCACCACCGTGGTAACCAGCTTCCTGCACTTTATTGTTCGTGATCTGCGAGTCGGTGACATTGATGTTGCCGGCATACTGACTGAAGATGCCCGCCCCATCGCTGTAGGAATGATTCCCTGAAATGGTACTGTCCGTCAGACTGACGTCACCATCAACAGTATGAATTCCACCACCCTTTGCTGATTGAGCTGTATTCCAGAAACCGTACTGGACTGCAGCACTACAGAACCTTCATATTCGCTGTAAATCCCTCCACCGTTAGCAGCTTGGTTGCCCGTGACCACGGTATCCACCAGCGTCAGTGTATCGGCACTTCGAAACAAGATACCGCCACCACCATCATCAACCCATCCACCAGTCAGAGTGAGCCCTGAGATGGATACATTGTTTGCGGTGTCAAAAATGTCAAACACACGAAACTTGTCAGATGGCGTCGCGTTTGCATCGATCGTCAGGATGGACGCGCCGGGTCCCTGAATACTAACGGGCGAACTCACCGGAAGCGTTCCATTGGCTACCCCAAGGTTAATCGTTCCCGCCAGTGCACCGTCAAATACAATCGCATCGGTATCGCCAGTCGCGTTAGCCGACTGCAAAGCAGCGCGTAACGAACCTACACCGGAATCGGCAAGCGAAGTGACCATGTAAGTGGCTAAGACGCGACGGTCTTCGAGGTTTTCCAGAATGGCACGCCTGCGATTGTGTTTCCGCTTCTGCTGTCGAAGCTTGACACGTTGTCCAAAGGCAGATCGTCGGGCGTTAGACGGGAGACCCAAACGGTCAAGAATAGTGTTGAGCGTCATGATGTCACAAAAGAAAAGATGTCGTGAACAGTTCGCATGCTGTCTCTTATACACATCTCCGAGCCCACGAGACCGAGGCTG
>CAJXTM010001128.1 GCA_913061385.1 uncultured Rhodopirellula sp.
GAGATCAGCCTCGGTCTCGTGGGCTCGGAGATGTGTATAAGAGACAGACATTGGGACCGAGGTTCGGCGTCAATCACGGGTTCTTCCATTTTATGTCGCGCTTGAAAATCAAATTGAACGGACTGATACACGAGGCGAAAAGCGCTACATCAGCTGGGCATACAAACCGGGGCAGCGATTAACGATTCGTTTACCAGAGTCACAAATCCAAAATGCGATCGTGGTTCCCAAAGAAGCGATCGCCGAGCAGGGCCCTGAACGTTACGTTTTTGTCGAAAACGGCGACCATTTCGACCGTGTTCCGATTCACGTTCTGGCACGCGATTCAGTCAATGCCGCCATTGCGAATGATGGGCAAGTTTGGCCAGGGCAATCGATCGTAGTGAGTGGTGCACACCAATTACAGATGGTGTTGAAGAATCAGGCTGGCGGTGCAATTGATCCCCACGCGGGCCACACGCACTAGCGTTGTCGCCGGCGTCAGCAAAAACATCATTGAAAAGGGGAAGCAAGTGTTGGACCGCATCATCTCATTCTCGCTGAACAATCGCCTGCTAGTGTTATCACTGGCTGCGATCATGCTGTTCTGTGGGATCTGGAAAACAACGCAGCTTCCCATCGACGTGTTCCCCAATCTCAATCGCCCTCGCGTGGTGGTGATTACAGAAGCAGCCGGGATGGCACCTGAGGAAGTCGAAGCCCTGATCACATTTCCTTTGGAAACCGCACTCAACGGTGCCAATGGTGTGATCGCTGTCCGCAGCAGCAGCGGTAGCGGAATCTCAGTCATCTATGTTGAATTTGACTGGGACACGGACCTTTACAATGATCGCCAAGTCGTCGCCGAGCGTTTGCAACTGGCAACAGAGCAATTACCCGCCGGCTCACAGCCAACACTTGCTCCGGTCTCATCGATCATGGGGCAGATCCTCATGTATGGAATGTGGAGCGAAGATGGCCAGACAACCGACATGGAGGTGCGAACGCTGGCTGATTGGGTCGTTCGCCAGAGGCTGCTAACAATTCCAGGCGTTGCCCAAGTATTTACCATGGGCGGCGGTCGCATGCAGTACCAGGTGCTGGTTGATCCGGATGCCTTACGCAGTTTTGATCTAAGGATGAGCGAGGTCCACGATGCGGTAGCTGCTTCGAACCTCAATGCAACCGGCGGTTACCTGGACGACCGAGGTTCCAATGAAATGCTGGTCCGCGGACTGGGGCGGGTCACCAGCCTCGAGGATTTACGCCAGGTCGTTCTGGCGAAGCGTGATGAAAGATCCATCACACTCGCTGAGGTAGCGAGCATCGAAACTGCGCCACAGGTCAAGCGTGGAGACGCGGCTGCATTTGTACGTCAGGAGGATGGCTTGAGCGGTGGGCCTGCGGTCGTATTGACGGTCAACAAACAGCCGGGCAGTGACACCCGGGCGGTGGACGAGGCAATCAAGCGGGCATTAACCGAACTTAAAGTTGCTCTACCACCCGACATCAGGATTACCAATGTCTATTCGCAAAGGTCGTTCATCGATCGTGCCATCGAAAATGTGATTGAGGCACTCGCCGACGGTGGCGTACTTGTCCTGCTGATCCTGTTCCTGTTTTTGCTGAATTTCAGAACAACCTTCATCACGCTGACCGCAATCCCACTATCCATTGTTGCAACGGCCTGTGTCTTTTCTGCTTTCAACCTTTCAATCAACACCATGACTCTAGGTGGAATTGCGGTAGCAATCGGCGAACTGGTCGATGATGCCATCGTTGATGTTGAAAATATTTTTCGCAGACTCAGGGAAAACAGGAAACTCAAAAAGCCAGCCGCCACACTGCGGGTAGTACTGGACGCCAGCACAGAAGTCCGTAGTTCGATTGTATACGGGACAGCGATTGTAGTATTGGTCTTCATTCCTCTTTTTGCCTTGGAAGGCATGGAAGGAAAACTGTTCGTTCCATTGGCAACCGGCTACGTCGTCTCCTTGATTGCGTCACTTGCCGTTTCCCTTACAGTCACTCCCGCGTTGGCCTCGTTGCTACTGGCGGGAAAAAAAGTTTGGCAGCTTGTACTTCCGGTGCTGGCCTTTGGGATTGCCTGCCTGACGTTTCACTGGGTCATCCCCCGCGTCACATTAACATCTGTCTCTTATACACATCTGACGCTGCCGACGACTCCTTACGTGTA
>CAJXTM010001129.1 GCA_913061385.1 uncultured Rhodopirellula sp.
GATCAGCCTCGGTCTCGTGGGCTCGGAGATGTGTATAAGAGACAGACTTTGTTCGACGTCTATGAGGGGTTTTTGCTCATCAGCCGCAGTAACGCTCCCTAACGCGACGACCATCAAAAACGTGAGGGGGGGAACGGATCTCATGGAACCATGCTTTCTTTGGCAGCGCGGATAAAACAAAGTCGTCTTTCGCTCCGCGAAAGTTACGATCCCCTCGCAAAGCGAAGGACGGCAATACCGAAATGCCCAATATCGAAGTGCTTGCTTCCGCGTTCTTTAGAGCTTGGCACTTTCACTACTGGTGGCAAAGCTGTCGATTTCGACACCCAGATGCTGCAAGGCTGCGAGGTAGACATTGTTACGGTTATCTGTGCCATTAAACTTAATATGTTTACCATGCTCAAAGCCACCGCCAGCGACAACGACGGGGTTATTCTTCATGCCGTGAGGGCCTTCTTCTTTACTAATGCTAAGAGAACTGGTGATCAAGCAAACCGTCTGGTCCAGTAAGGTTCCGCCCACTTTCGTCTTGGTCGATTTGAGTTTTTCCAAGAATCGAGCCGTCTGCAACATATAGCCCTGGTCCGCCTCGATGTTTTTTACAAATCCTTCTTCAGTTTTGACTTGGTGGGAATCGGTATGATGGCCAAGCCAATTCCACTCCGAATACACGTTGGCCACTCGGGTGACGTCATATTTGAATGCCAGAAAGAGCAAATCCAAATAAGTTGAACGTTGATTGAAGTGCGGGCACACCAAGATCTTTTGCGAATACTCACTGAGGCCGTCCGTTTTGAACTTTACGTTTTCAGGGAATGGCACATCTACTTGTTTTTTATTCAACCAACGCTCAGATCGTTGGATCGACTTTTCCGATTCGCGCAAACTGGAAAAGTACTCATCCAATTTGACCCGGTCTACCTCAGAAACTTTACGCATCATGCTCTTAGCGTCATCTCTACTTGCATCCAGCATCGATTTTTTGAGCGACAGCAATTCGGCCCGTTTTATCTTGTCGACTTTACCGAAGATGGTTTGGAACAAAATCTGAACGTCGGCGATTGGGGAAACGGGCAATCCACCCTTCCAGGAGATGCCATAGGAATTCCTCTGTTCAACGACCAAATTTCTAATACGCGTGTCATTACCGATGTGAGACGCCGCGACCTCGTCAACCGAGTCTTTGATCAACTGGGGATTTGTGTGGTCAGCATATTCCGCAAAAGCGTACATCGTGCTTTCGTGATTACCGTAGTTCCTTAAATTTGTACAGAGCGTGAAATCATCTTTGAGTTGTTCTAGCGGCTGGAAGGTAGACGACGTCTGATAGTTCTTGCCCGTCGAAGTCGGGAAATTGTCAGAACACATGCCGTTGCCGATATTCATGCAAAACAAGCGATTTGCATTACCAGCGCTGTCGCCTTCGGATTCTTGTCCAAAGGTTTCCAAAGCAGGCAACATCACTAAACAACCCGCTGACTTTAAAGCGTCTCGCCGTTTCATCGGAACATCCTTCCTCTTTTGAATCGATCTCATACCCTGTTACTCCCAGGTTCGGACGATTTGGACATGTAATTTCCAAAACGAAAAACAATGAGAAGACGCAGGTGTGTTTGTCTTCCTGCAAACCGCTGGGAGCTCACAGTCTGTGGAATTATAGCACCACCACGTGCTCGCGGCTCAATCCGTGTTTTAGGGGGGGCGTTGTTTTTCTTTATAATTGCGTTTCGCGGAGCGAAAGACTGCTTGGGTCACTTCTTCGGAGCCAGTGCCGCGTTCATGGGCTTCTATCAACGCTGCAATTTGCGGATCTAACGTTTTGAGGTCAGGTTTTAGTATGTTTTCGAGTTGACATGCACTACTTGGTGGGCGAAATCCTGTACTCGAACGAGTCGATTACTCACTTCCCTCAAAGTCACCCTTTGCTTCCCTCGGTTAGGGTTTCAACGACGTCCGGTGTGCCGCTTTGGTGGCCTTGACGCCAGGCTCCGAATTCCGGCACGGCTTGCTGGTCATCATTCAGTTCTCCTGTGGTCCGTTGACTGGACCGGGTGTGGCTGTCAACTGGTAGGTATATCGTACGCTCGGTAATGTACACCTGCGTATCGTGCAGGTTGGGAAAAGGCCATCCTGGCGCTGTCTCTTATACACATCTGACGCTGCCGA
>CAJXTM010001130.1 GCA_913061385.1 uncultured Rhodopirellula sp.
TCTACACGTAAGGAGTCGTCGGCAGCGTCAGATGTGTATAAGAGACAGGTTGGGAGGTGTCCGTTCGGGTCATGGAGTGGTTCCCCACGGTGGTTGCGGAGGCGGCACGCATATGGAGAGTTGCGTTTTCAATTCTTCTGGGATTGCGATTACCTTAGGTTTGGAAAGATCGACGTAGACCCAGCGAGTCTCCACCTTTGCCAAGATGGTCTCATCCGCTGATCTGCAAACCAAGTATTTTCGTAGCGAAGCAAATCTTGCAATGTCGGCGACCCAAGTTCGGATGATGATTGCGTCACCTTCCATTGCAGCGGCGCGGTACGTGACGTCGTGATTTCGAACCACCCAGCCTAATTTTTGTTTTAACGCTTGCTGACTATCCCAGCCACCGGCGCGGCTGTGTGCTCCTGCCGCCCAAAGGGTCCACTGCAAGTAACGCAGGTTGTGCACATGACCCTGCGCATCGATCTCGTCAGGGGCGACAATGTGGTGATAATCAAAAAAATCAGACATGCGATTGAATGGGTGCTTTACAGCGTACTGCGTGGATGTGACTTGAACAGCGAGTCGGATGCTCGGGATTGTGATGGTCTGACTGAGTGATCAGAGTCGTCGCGTTGCCCTGCAATCAGGGTAGCCAGTCCACTCTGGGTATCACGCTGCGAGACGCCGAGAATAGCTGCGTTGGCGTTTTAGTGCATCTGGCCGGTATTTTAACAGTATTTCGGGCAGATTCAGGCCGCCTGGCGACCGCTTGTCCATACTTTTAACCTCAGGATCTGGGGCAGTCGATTTGCCTGCGGATTGCGGATTATCGCCATTCGTAGCACGAGATTATGGCGATGATCGCTGAAAGCATGAAACTTCACTTCAACAGGGCCTCGCCCTTTTTGTATGATAAGGGCACATGTCGGCGGTATTCGGCCGAGTTGGGGCATTTCCCACTGCCGAATGCTCGATATGTCGAAGTGCGAGTCCACGATACCGATGGTAGGTATGTGGATGCCATCAATGTCCACGGAGATCAAGGTTTACCGCGATGTCACTAAAAACAAGAAGGCTGTCGTTTTTTAGCCTGCTGAGCTCTGCCTTGCTTTTCGTGGCAGTGACAGTAGGTGCCAACGCTTCCGCCGCAAAACCCGGGGAAGAACTGGTGTCTGAGCCGAATCAGGTTGGTTCTGAGAATAGCGATAAGTCCGAAACCAAGGCAAAAAAAGAAGCCGTCGCGACACTGGCTGGGGGCTGTTTCTGGTGCACCGAAGCCGTCTACGAACGCATGAGAGGCGTCAACGATGTTGTTTCGGGATACATCGGCGGGCACGTCAAGAATCCCACCTATGAACAGGTCTGCGGAAAGTTGACTGGCCACGCCGAGGCAGTAGAAATTTACTACGATCCGAGCAAAACAACTTATGAAGAACTGCTGGAAGTTTTCTTCAAGACTCATGATCCCACGACACTGAACCGCCAAGGCGCGGATCAAGGGCCGCAGTACCGTAGTGCAGTCTTCTTCCATGATGACAAGCAGAAAGAACTCGCGAAAAAGTACATCGCAAAACTGAACGCTGATGGCGACGGACCGATCGTCACCACCCTGGAGCCTGCGTCGAAATTCTACGCTGCTGAGGAGTACCACCAAGATTACTTTGCACGGAACCCGAATGCTGGTTATTGCCGGGCGGTGGTTCGTAACAAAGTTCGTAAGTTCAACCGAGAATTCGGTGACAAAATTAAGAAAAAAGGCGAGTAGTTCGTCGCTCGACGGTCACCGCTCCCAAGGCCTGACTCATGGCGCGACTGTCGACTGTGTTTGTTCGTTGTGAAGCCATTGGAAAATATCCGTTTGGGGACTCCTACTGTGAAGCAGTTTTGGACATTGGGCGGGATGCTCATCCTGATTCTTAGTTGCATGGGAAATTGCCGGGCTCAACTGCCGTCTGTTGTGCAGTTGCCGAGTTTCAACACGTTCTTTTACAGCGGGTCTGTCCTCGTACCCGATGGTGGAACTACTTCTCTGGGCGGGGTGAAAAGGTCTGCAGGTGGTTCTAGGCATCGAGGTTGGAATCGAGCATACGGCAGCTCAAATTCGACTTCGAATGCGTCCGTCTCAGCACGCATCATTGACTGTCTCTTATACACATCTGACGCTGCC
>CAJXTM010001131.1 GCA_913061385.1 uncultured Rhodopirellula sp.
CGGCAGCGTCAGATGTGTATAAGAGACAGCGATGAGGGCTCGCTGGCAAAATCCATCAAACAGGTCTATGCCAGTCTTTGGAATTTTCGTGCGTTTGAGGAGCGCGAGTTTTATCGAGTTGACCACAAGTTGACGGCCATGGGCGTGCTGCTGCATCCCAATTTTAAGGGCGAGCGTGCCAACGGTGTTGTCGTAACGGATGATGTTTTGTACGAGTCGCAGGGTAACTATTACATCAACACTCAGATCGGTGAGGATCTTGTCACGAATCCTGATGCTGAATCCTCTCCAGAAGAAATTCTGCTCGGCTGGTGGAAAGAAGATGGGCACCAAGTGGTGCGCCGATCAACCGATGCTGCTGAAAACGAAACGTTGCTCGATGGGCAGCACCTCACGGATTTGCGGGATCGTCTTGCGAAAATTCACGGAAAGTTTCGCAAGCTCTACGGTCAGGGCGAAGACGATCAGTTTGCCATGGAGGT
This sequence comes from uncultured Rhodopirellula sp., assembly GCA_913061385.1. Lineage (GTDB taxonomy): Bacteria > Planctomycetota > Planctomycetia > Pirellulales > Pirellulaceae > Rubripirellula. The sequence continues at coordinate 483 of CAJXTM010001131.1, forward strand.
CGAGTTCAAGATCACGAAAGCTGGGAAATTAGTCATCAAACAGGCGCGGCCGTGGGTCTTTGCTAACTGACTCCCCTTGGCCAAACCATGAAGTCAGTTCAGGACACTTCAGTTCAGGACACTTCAGTACACTGGCAGCTCAGGACACTGCCAGTCAGGCCGTCAGCGATCGATCGACTTCTGCCGTCGCTCGGATGAGGTTTTGTGTCGCAGTGGTACATCCTTCAGGAATTCATGAGTATGCCAGTTGTTTGGAAACTGCATTCTTGAGGGTGGGCTGGTTGCTCATGATTTGTCCATTACGCGGTTGGAATCGCGATTTGTGTGGGCATGGCCAGAGATCGTGAATTGAAACTCACCTCTGTAGAACACGTATCGTACCGTTGCGTTTGATGCCGCTGTTCGGGGGCAATGTAATGTCCATGTCTGTTGGCGATTTGTTTCAATGACATCGGTTTGCTCTAAATGCGAATTTCGGACTGTTTGCTCGTTAGAATGCACTGCTATTGAAGCGTCAGCCAGGAAGCAAGCATTTTGTGCTCACAAGTGGCGTTGATCTGAATCTAAATCGATGCGTATCGGTAACAGACCCGAGTTCAGATTCGGAGGGGCTACCCCGTGGCCGTGCGGCCATGCGTTGACACTTGTACTTGCTAGATCCGGAAAGCCAACTGACAACGCATTCATTGACTCTTCCAACGAAAGCATCCGTGCTGAATGTCTTAATGGACATTGGGTTCTTGTCGCTTGACCAGGCAACCGAGAAGATCGAAGCAACGCGAGTGGACGAAAAAAAATGTCGACACAATGACGTTTTGGGTAACTTGGTAACCGAAGATTCTGTTTCATCTGGTTGACCACGCCCGGCTAAGTGAAGCCCCGGTTCTCTTGCCATTCGTGTGTTTGTATGCGGACGCCGAGTACACTTCGGACAATCTTGCACTCGATCATTTATCGGTCATAAGGCACAACGAAATGCCGAGTGTGATTTGCAGCCTAGCTGATGTGTTGATTTTGCCTCTGTAGCAAGATTGATCCGATGATGAGCTGGGTTGTTGATATGCAGTCCGAAGTTGGCCGCCTTGATTGTGACGCAATATTGATGAGCGGCGATCCAACGCATCAGGAATAGCGGAAAGGGCCAAGGCGTAGTTGGACTGGGTGGAGCCACTAGCCTGGAGGGGCATTTTTTGCCGTCCGTTGCAGACAAACTTGGTTGGGGATGTCAGGCTTTTATCACCGCCTTTTTGGATAATGTGATTGAGGAACAGTTCAGGGTGTTTTGGAAGTTCGCTTGAGTCGTTGTTGAGCCCGTTCGAGTTTTTCCTGAGCTTCTTTTCCGGGGGCTGTTCGTAGCTCCTTCTCGGCTACTTCGACTGCCCGGTTTGCCCATTTTCGTTTTATGCCTGCAGCATCGGAAGACTTTAGAATCAATTGTGTATTTGAAATCAATATGTCGGCTAGGTTTATGATTTCTCGATCATCGGGTAACAAACTCATGTAGGCGTTTGCTGCCTGCCAAGCGTCTTCAAACGACTGCAGAGACGCCTCAAGCTTTCCCTGCTCATACAGACACCAGCCTTGTCCATTCGCGGATTCGATCAGGAACTCTCGGGCGTTGTGGAATCTGTCTCTTATACACATCTGACGCTGCCGACGACTCCTTA
>CAJXTM010001132.1 GCA_913061385.1 uncultured Rhodopirellula sp.
GTGGGCTCGGAGATGTGTATAAGAGACAGCAAGGGCAGCATGTCGGCAACTATCGAGCCCGTTCACGAGTGATTTCGCCCGCATGACCGCTAAACTACGAGTTGCGACCCTCGGTTGCAAAGTCAATCAGTATGAAACCGAGCTGGTCCGCCAAGGACTGCAGCGAGTCGGCTACACGGACTGCGAAAGTTCGGAAGCGGCTGACGTTTGCATCGTGAACACATGCACCGTTACGTCCGAAGGCGATTCCAAGAGCCGCCAAGTCGTCCGCAGGCTCAATCGCCAAAATCCGGACGCTAAGATCGTCGTGATGGGTTGCTACGCGACGAGGGCGCCGGAAGAGGTGGCTAAACTCCCTGGTGTAGCCGAGGTCGTTACTGACAAACGTGAACTGCCTGACCTGATGTCACGCTTTGGAGTCATCGATGTCCCCACCGGCCTTGATGGCTTTTCTGGGCGTCACCGAGCCTACGTTAAAGTTCAAGATGGCTGCTTGCTCCGTTGCAGCTACTGCATCATCCCTCACGTCCGACCCAAATTAACAAGCCGCCCCCATCAACACATCATCGATGAGGTGAGCCGCCTGACAGAAGCCGGACACCGCGAAGTGGTCCTGACCGGCATCCATCTTGGGCACTATGGAGTGGACTGGAATCGCAACAAACCTAAAGAGGAATGGATTCGCCTGGCACATTTACTACGTGACCTGTGTGAGTTGCCCGGTAACTTTCGAATCAGGCTCAGCAGCATTGAGGCTACGGAGGTCACCCGCGAACTAATCTCTGTCATGCGTGATCATGCACACCGAATTGTGCCGCATCTGCATCTCTGTTTGCAAAGTGGCAGTGATTCAGTGCTAAGACGCATGAGACGTAGATGGGGAACAAGGATGTTTCTCGATCGCTGCCAACTACTGAAAGAATCGCTGGACAGACCGGCGATCACTACGGATATCATCGCTGGTTTCCCCGGCGAGACTGAGGAAGAGTTTCAGCAGACGCTGATGACTTGCAAAAAGGCTGGTTTCTCAAAAATCCATGCCTTTCCATTCAGCCCACGACGAGGCACTCCGGCAGCGGACATGCCTGACCAAATTGCCAAGCACATCCGAAGCGAACGAGTCAAACGCCTAACGACGCTGGAAACGGAACTTCGTTCCCAGTATTTCCAACAACTGGTGGGCTCGAAACTGGAACTTCTTGTCGAGTCGTCCAGAGATTTGGTCGCGATGGACAGGGCTCTGTTGCAAGCTGATAACCCATCCAACAACTTGGCGGGTACGCCGACAGATCGGCTATTGCGTGGCACGACCTGCCGCTATGCCCCAGGCGAATTGATGATGCCAACCGAGGTAGACGCAGGGACCATTTCCCCGAGCGTTGGAGACCTTTTGCCGGTCCGCATTATCGATGCGACCCATGAAAAGCTGATGCTCAGTCTGTTGAATTAAACTCAGTTTCCGCGTGAGCCAGTTCAGCATGCCTGATAGCCGATGCAGCATAGAAAAAGCAAAACAGCGTTAGCTTCCCTCTCCGTTACCCCGCATCTTTGCTCGGGCTCTGGTGAGGACGGGCCCGATGCTATTTACAGCAAGACCAGTTAATCGACTGATCTCATCGTAGGATTTACCGTCCAGATGGTACATGCGAACGATCGCTGCTTCTCGTTCATCAAGCTGAGATAACAACTTGTGAACTTCCTCTGCGTTCTCAATACGCTTGGGAGAGACATCATCAATAACGGAAGATTCGAGCGAACTGGTGCTCGCCATATTTTTATTCCCTGCGTTCAACCTTCGGATGATGACGCGACGCGAAATCACGGTCAAATAAGTGGCTAGGGAGCAATTTCGACGGAATTTCCGGAGTACTGAAAAATCGTCAGCAACTAATACAAGAAAGACTTCGGCTACGAGGTCATCGCGACTCGCTTGATCCAGTTTTACACCCCGTGACTCAGCCACGTGGTTTGCGACGTGGATCACCAACCCGAGAAATCGGTCCACGAAATTCTGCCAAGCTCGAGGTGCACGATCTAGGCAACACTGTAAAAGCTTGCGATCAAAATCGGAAAGACTCACGCCAAAATTGCCAATGTTGGAATTGAATGGCTGCGAGAAAATCAGCCTAATGAAAACCGCTTTG
>CAJXTM010001133.1 GCA_913061385.1 uncultured Rhodopirellula sp.
GTATGGGTGGCGGCGGCATGGGCGGTATGGGCGGTGGCGGCGGCATGGGAATGGGACTTCAACGCATCGCTCCCGAGAAGATGCAGAAGCTCACTGTCACCATGGTCTGCCTCGAGCACGGCAAAAAAGATCCCAATCCCCGAATGGCCTACAAAATGGTGCCAATCGAACAGTTCACCCAGAAGGCCGACGTGCGTGTTCTGTGCGAGGCTCTTGGCTACGGACAAGTCACTCAAAACACGGCTCAAGCCGCAGCGTGGCACATGATGGATGGTTTGAGCTGGAACGAATTGGCTGCCAAAAACCGAGTCGAAAGTAAGTACCTTGGGAATATTCGCTGGTTCTCACCATTCGAATTACGAACGGCGATGGCGGTGGCAAAAGAGGCTGATCGGCTCGCAAAGCAAAGAGCGAAAACCAACGGTAAAACGACCGGCCAACCGGAAAAGTCCCAGAGCGATTTCGAAGGCTGAACTTCAGTCTCACTTTGAAATAATCACGCCCAGCGTGCCGATCGGCATGCTGGGTTTTTTTTGCGACTACTCGCCTCGACTACGATGAGCTAATCGCACCGGGTTGCTCATGACCTGTTAGGGTAACGAGGCTTGGAACGCTCGTATCTTACCGGTGAATTGGTAGGCAGAAGGGCTAGGTGTTCTGAAGTAAGGGGCGGCTTGCTACAGACTGGCTGAATAAATCTCTCAAACCGCCTTCTGAAGGAATCGCAGGGTCACTTAAATGCTACGTCACTTCGTAAGCTCAGGAATCGTGCTTGGTTTGCTCACTGTGGTCGGTTGCTTTTCCAATGCAACATTGGGACGCAAGGGGCCGGGGCGGTTGTCTGTTGGCGACATCGCTCCGGGTGTGCTGATCCAACAGCTCGTGCACGGTCCGCCACTTAACGCGTCGAATGGCGAGGCGGTTCAGGTGATTGAATTCTGGGCGACGTGGTGTGGCCCTTGTTTGTCGGGCATGCCTCACCTTTCCGAACTGCAGGTTGCTTATGGTGACAAAGTGACAATCTTGGGAATCACCTCAGAGGAACTATCAACGGTGCAAACGTTCCTTGCTTCGTCGGCTGGAAATGGCAAAACGTGGGCCGAAGTTGTCAAGTATCGAATGGCGATCGATGACAACGACGCGACCGGAGCGGCTTACATGCGAGCTGCCGGAATGAGCTCGATCCCCACAGCGTTTATCGTTGGGAAAGACGGTGTTCTGCAATGGATCGGACACCCGGCGTCGATGGATGGTCCGTTGAAAGCCGTTATCGAGGGGACTTGGCAACTGCCGGAAGGCAATTGACTGGTCTGGTAACACGGTGCAAGGTGGCACCATATCTGGATAGTGCAAACTCGGTGCTGTACGTAATGGCGTAACTGATTGGGTTGGGTAACTGTTGCTAAAGAGGAGCTTTGGCTCCTGCCGCAGCGAGTGCAAGCTTGTTTAACGGATTCAGTAATCTTTGAGTCAGTTCTCAAGAAACGCCTATCCATTCCAAAAACGCCTATGTGATTGCCACGAGTCGCTTTGTTGAAAAGGTTCGTGTCGCGAAAGTTTGTCGACGCCCTGCGGTTCTGATCCCCAGAGGGGGAACGCAATTGGTCTGCCAACCTTGCCAGACTAACGGTTTTACCGCTTTCGTGGCTCGGATCTGGCTGGTTCTCCGTCTTAACCGTTTGCGTGAAAACGGGGTGTTCTGTCTAATCATGGCTCAATTCACTGGACGTTTCTCAACGCGTTTGTACTCATGCAGCTACCAATCATTTCCGATTCGCAAAATCCGTTGTTGCAGGCCAGCGAGAAGCAGGTTGAAGGACAGCGTGGACGGTACGCAGTGGTCAGCTTGGGATGTCCGAAAAATCTTGTAGATACCGAGCAAATGCTGGGCAGGTTGAATGAGGATGGCTATCAGATGACAGACACCGTTGACGACGCTGACTTCGTGGTCGTCAACACCTGTGGGTTCATCGACTCGGCACGCGAAGAGTCTCTGGGGGCGATTGACGAGATGCTGGCGTTGAAACGCCAAGGCAAGATTCAGAATGTGGTTGTGACTGGGTGCCTCGCAGAACGTCAGCAGGGAAAGCTGCTGGAGGCCCGTCCTGAAATTGACGCTATGATTGGGGTGTTTGGACGAAAC
>CAJXTM010001134.1 GCA_913061385.1 uncultured Rhodopirellula sp.
ACGAGATCAGCCTCGGTCTCGTGGGCTCGGAGATGTGTATAAGAGACAGACTCACGGGTGAGGAATCAATTGACATCCCCGAACTTTCCAACGATCTTCAGCCAAGATCAACGATCACAGTAACTGCAACTTCCGAAGATGGCACAACAAGCAGTTTCCCATGTGTTGTAAGAATAGATACTCCTGTCGAAATGCAGTACTATCGCAACGGTGGTATTTTGCCGACAGTACTTCGAAATCTTTCAAAGTAATCGCCTCAACGGCGGTTCATGTTTTGCTAAACCTCATTCCTTTTTCACAATTGAGTAGATCATGCCGAGCGCTAGCGCACGCCACATTCTTGTGGACTCAGAAGACAAATGCAATGAATTGAAACAACTCATTGCTGGCGGTGAAGATTTTGCTGCACTCGCCGCTGAACACTCTTCCTGCCCCTCGGGGAAACAGGGCGGAGCACTTGGAACATTTTCACCGGGACAAATGGTTCCAGAATTTGACAAAGCTGTCTTTGGTGGCGAAGTCGGTGTCGTACAAGGCCCGGTAAAAACCCAATTTGGTTACCACTTGCTCGAAGTCACCGAGCGCAACGAGTAGGGGCGGAGTCGCAAGCAGCATTGGCGACAAAAAAGGCGTCTCGAGCGTCTGAACAAAGACACCGAGCCCGCACCTGTGGTGCGGGCGAAGGGTAACCAGATAACACCCAAAACAGTCCAATCACCGATCGCGTGAGTTTGATGCTGTTTTAAACGAGGTGTTCCCGCCGCACACCGCCTGCGAAGCACAGCAGGTATCTCAAATCAGGAAAATGCCTTGCGAAGCATCGCAAGACTTTTCGGAATCGCGGTTTCATGCTTTTCCTTGCCCTCAAACTCGAGGGAAATGTAACCGCGATAATCAACGCCACGCAGTATCTCGGCGACACGGTCATAGTCAATGTCCAGCGTGTACCAGGTACCACCTCCAAAATAGGTCTTGGCTTGGACAAAGACCGCTTCAGGTGCCAATTCTGCATACTGCTCGTATTGGTTTTCCAGAAAGTTACCGGTATCTAGCGTGGCCCTGAGCCACGGTGACTTCACCTGATTGATCACTCGCAGGACTCCTGCAGCCGTGCGACCGAGCCCCCAATGGTTCTCAAGCCCCAACACAACCCCACATTTCTCTGCTGCGGCAAGGCACTGCTGCAATCCATCCTCGACCCATTCGAACCCTTGGTCGTCGGTATAACCGTCAAGCCGAGGCTCGATGCCTTTATTGGCCATCAACTCGTCAAAGTTTTTCGACGTTCCCCAACGTCCCGTATTCACACGAATGGTCGGTATTCCGAGCGAGTAGGCCAGCTCGATGCACTTGATCGTGTGGTCAACATTTTTTTGACGCTCGGCCGCGTCCGGACTGACAAACGATTGATGCGTGGACAATCCGCATAAATCAAGGCCGTTCCGAAATGCGCGTTGTTTAATCCTCTGCAACGCAGCATTGGACTGATCCTGCATCTGCACATGCAATATTTCAACACCATCAAATCCCGCATCCGCAGCAAGATCGATGCATTCTTCAATTCCAAGTTTGCTGTCGTCCCTGTAACGCCAATAGGAGTAGGTCGAAACCGCGATGAAGTTTGGCCTGACCGGTTTCTTGTTACCGTGGTCTGGCTTCTTTTCCTGCCCTGCCAAGTTTTCGACCGAAAGTGCGGCAACCGAAGTTCCAGCAACTCCAGCGACAAAAGCACGGCGATTGATTCCAGAAGACATCGTCAAAACTCCAAGGTGTTGGGAAGCCGCCAATATAGCGACATGAAATCGCTGTGCATAAACTTTACCCCACCGAGGCAGGCAAGTTTGCATCACGTAACCAGACGAGCGCAAATTTCTTTCGCTGACCCCAAACAACGTTAACACCCCGGCCAAACAACAGGGGCATTGTCAGAGGGCACTCTCGGGGACATGCAAAACCCCGAAGACCGCCAATTTAATTGTCGGGACTGGCGCCACTGATGGGGTGAACGAATCGTGATACCAACGCGAGCCCTGCGGAGCAGGTCTCAGTTCGAGGCAAAATCGTTACTAAACGCTTGGCGCGTTTGCAGCAAGAGTCGCCAGATCATCTTTTCCGACACGCGTACAGAACGTACCGAGG
>CAJXTM010001135.1 GCA_913061385.1 uncultured Rhodopirellula sp.
TACACGTAAGGAGTCGTCGGCAGCGTCAGATGTGTATAAGAGACAGCGCCTATGCAGATTGGTGAGGGTTTTGGTTTGAACTCACCTCGGCCTTCATTACCGACCCCAACGGTTCAGGAGAGTACTCCGAAACCTATCGATGCAGCTGAATCCAAAGCCGAACCCAGAACTGCGGCAGAGGCGATGCGACCGATTACCGAAGAATCGGCTGTTACCAAATTACAACAGGAACAGATTCCTGCACCAAAACCACGCCCTGAGGCTGAACGTTATCAATCTGAGCGAGCGTCGACTTCAGAATCTAAAGCAGCAATGCAACGAGCTCCAGTTCGTTTTAGCGACAGCGAGCGATTCAGCCTCGGTTACGAGTTGGAAGCAGTTGGAAGCCGGGGCGTCGAAGCAATCGAGTTGTATGGAAGTCTGGATAATGGCAGTACATGGTCGCTTTGGGGACAGGATCCGGACCGCAGCAGTCCGTTTGACATCGAGACCAAGGGCGAAGGTGTCTTTGGTTTTCGGATCGTTGTTGTGGGTGGAAATGGTTTGGCCAGCCCGCGACCGTTAGCAGGTGAGTCGCCGGATATCCTTGTGGTGGTAGATCGTACTCGGCCGAGTATCCGTATTACTGGCGCAAGATACGGAGAAGGTGATCGCACAGGCGGCTTAGTAATGCGGTATGAGTGTTCAGATACGAATCTTCCGCGGCGACCGATTGGTCTTGCGTTCAGTGGGTCGCCTGATGGCCCTTGGACCACCATTGCTGCTGGACTTGAAAATACGGGTGAGTACGTTTGGCGAGCAGATCCAAATCTCCCGAGGCAGCTGTATTTGCGAATCGATGGAACCGATCAGGCAGGCAACGTAGGAACCTACATTTTGGATCAGCCCATTGATACGCAGGGCCTGGCGCCAAGAGCACGGATTCGTGGGTTCCAGCCCTTGTCAACAAATCCGCCAGCCAGTGGTGGCCAGACTGCAGCCCGTAAAAATGGCTCCCTGAAGTAACGATCAGCTTTTTGACGTGTCGATTGGTTATTGGCTTCGCGACTGAGAGAATCTTGCCGGTCGCATCTTATCGGCAGGATTGGTATGGTGTCTTTCATGACGCTGATCCATGCATTCGAACTGCTCGAAAATCCCCCCGACAAGTTCGGCGACGCGATGGCTGTGTTTGGTAATGACAGTACCCTGCGATCTTGGGTCTTTCAGCTCTTATCCAATGACGGAGACGTCACCCAGTTTGACGGTGAACAGGTTGAGTGGTCGGACCTGCGTGACGAATTGGCAACCGCTTCACTATTTGATTTTGGTGGTAAGCGTACCATTTTGTTACGCAATGCCGACAAGTTCGTTAGCAAGTACCGACCCGAGATAGAAAAACACCTGGCCAAGTCGAATACTGCCAGTCGCTTTGTTCTGGAGCTTGATTCTCTCGCTTCCAACACCCGCGTTTATAAGTCGTTGTTAAAGCAACATGCGTTGGTGGATTGTCGAATCGAGGAAGGTAGGAAAGGAACTACACCATCACTCGCCAAGCGGCGAACTTTCCTGATCGGCTTTGTAGCACCACGTCATTCGACCAAATTGACCCGGGACGCGGCTGATGTGTTGATGGAGATGGTCGGCGATGATATCGGGATGTTGGAGACTGAAATAGCAAAACTTGCTCTCTACTGTGAGCCCAAGCAAAGCATTGATCAGGCTTTGGTTGAGGATGTCGTTGCTGGTTGGCAAGGCAAGACCGTCTGGCAGATCACTGACGCAATTGTTGCAGGAGATGCAGCTGAAGCCTTGCGGCATTTGGACAAACTGTTGGGTGGAGGCCAGCGGCCAATCGCTTTGTTGCCGCAAATCGCGTGGTCTCTGCGGCGGCTTGGAATGGCGACGTCTGTGTTTGAACACTATGAGCGAAGTGGACGGAACTCGCAGTTGGAGGATGCGCTGGCCTACGCTGGGTTTAATCGTGGGCCAAGTGATATCCAAAAAGCAAAAAAACAACTCAGTCGAATGGGCAGAGATGCTGCTAGGCAACTTCTGCCTTGGCTGCTGGATGCTGATTTGCGTTTGAAGGGTACACACAGTAACGAGCCTGTCTCTTATACACATCTCCGAGCCCACGAGACCGAGGCTGATCTCGT
>CAJXTM010001136.1 GCA_913061385.1 uncultured Rhodopirellula sp.
CGTCGGCAGCGTCAGATGTGTATAAGAGACAGGTCGTTGATCGCAACCACAAGAACGCACGAGGCGAAACGGTGTTACTGGCTCTCAACCGGTACACAACCGACAACACTCTAACCATTCTGCCCAGCATCCCGAGCATTGAAACACTCACGCTCGACAATTCGAAAACATCGGATGCAGGAATGGCATACGTCGCCGATTTGCCGAACCTGCAAATGTTGGCACTCAACGGTACAAACGTGACAGATGCAGCCTTCAATGATCTCGCCAAGCTAACCAAGCTCAACCATCTGGAACTCCGAGAAACGAACATCACTGACGCTGCTGTCTCCACGATAAAAACATTCAAAGATCTAAAAATCCTAAATCTGGAACGAACCGCGATCACAGATGAAGGACTGAGGGAACTTGCAGAAATGCGCCAACTACAAGGTTTGGTACTTAATGGCACAGACGTCACCGACGCTGGTGTCGCTCACCTTTCGAACCTGACCGGCCTTGATTCACTCCGGCTAAACGACACTGGAATCACAGACGCCGCCATCGAAAGTCTTCGAGACAATAAAACAATCACAGAACTGCAGTTGGAAAACACGCAAGTGACGGACAAGAGCACTGACGTGCTCACCCAATACAGCGAACTCGCTTATCTCAATCTCAACGGGACAGCCATCACCAGCGAAACTTTGCTTGCCCTCGCAACCATGGAAAAACTGCAGTACGTGTTCTTCACAGGCACAGACACGTCTCCTGCCGCACAAGCACGCTGGTCAAAACTGCCGACCCTAAATTTAAGCGATGCCAAGAATACAGACGAGCAGCTGGTATTTGCAGAGGGAACCACGACGCTTGACTCGGTAAGTCTCGTCAACAGTGACCTGACAGACGCGGGCATCAAATCACTGACAACCCTGCCAAAACTTCGGCGTCTTTCCCTGGAGGGCACCAAGGTGACTGACGCCGGACTCGCAGAACTCTGTAACATCGAAACCCTCGAATTCGTTGACCTCAGCAATACCGCGATCACCGAAAAGGGATTGGCTCAGCTCAACAAACTCACAAGGCTGAAAAGCCTATTCCTGTCAGACGGCCAACTCTCATCCGAAGGCAAAGATAAACTCCACGACGCAATACCGTCGCTGCGATTCTACTGATGCAACAGACGCGTCCAAAACATGCTTTCGCTGGTCAATCACTCTGCCTCAAAGTCTTCTCAACGCAACTTGTCGATCAAGAACTCTGATGCATTGCGATATCTCTGTGCCGGCTTTCCGGGTGTCACCAACACCACTTCTACCCCAATCTTCTTCAAAAGCTCTTCGAGCTTCACTCCCATGATTCCGGAGTGAGTGGGATCCTTGGGAGAAGATCCAACCAAAGGAACCTCGCCGCCATAAAATAAGGCAATGGCTGGATCATCTTTTGACACATGCTCGATTGGCGAGTATTCCTTAATCCACGTCAGAACGTTATCCCTTTCTTCATACAAGCTTTGGAAATCACTGAGCCCAAAAGCATGGGCTCCATAGCGATAATTCGGCATCCATTCCCGCAACTGCTTAGGATCCAGCGATACCTGCGCACCCACCACAGCAGCACATTGTAGCCGTGTCGATTCATGTGCAACGGGATCTTCACTGAGAGGATCTGCCATGTCGCTGTGAAACGCGAGCCACAGCGACGAACACGCCCCCGCTGACCCACCAGTGGCTCCCACTCGCGTCTTATCAAGATTCCATTCGAACGCTTTTGACCGAACAAACTGCAATGCCCTAGCTGCATCACTCAACGGCGCCTTGACCGGAGGCATCGTGCCATCTTCTTTTGCATGTTGAACATAACGATAGTTGATCGCCACGACTGAAATACCCTGCTTCAAATATGCGTGGGGATTGGTTTTCTTATCACCACCACGCCAACCACCACCGTGAATGTAAAGCACCACGGGAGTAGGCGACTCTGAAACTGCAGGATAGAAGTCCAACACTTGGCGGGCATGCTTCCCATAGGGAACATTCATTTGCACCCGGAGTTCTTCACATTGAGCCTGAACTGAAACCAAGACAAAAAAACCAAACACCAGCAATCCTGTCTCTTATACACATCTGACGCTGCCGACGACTCCTTACGTGTAGAT
>CAJXTM010001137.1 GCA_913061385.1 uncultured Rhodopirellula sp.
AGGTGCCAGTGGCAGCCGTTTGTGGCCTTTTCTTTCGGCCGCTGCCGTGGCCGTGCTTCCGCAACTGCTTTGGGTACAGAGCGGAGAATCCGCCGCGATGATTGCTGATGGTTCCGCCTCAACGAGTCATTGGGTAGCAGTTCTCACCTCCGTTACAGCAGCAGTACTCACCAGTATCCTGCTGCCAACGATGGCTTTGCGGCAGATTCAACAAATGAAGTAGCATAGTTGAACCATGAATATCAAAAACGCATCAGAACGAAGTTCCCGCCCCACAATCTATCCCTCCGCGATCGATGCATGGATTGTGGTGATGCTGCTATTGGCTCCCATGACTTCCCTTGCGATCGGGTTGTACCTTTTGCAACAGGGACAAAGCAGCGGAGCAATCACGCTACTTCTCTGTGCCGCAGCAGCGGGCAGCCTCAGCGCGGCAGCGACAGTTCCATGCCGGTACACGCTTCATAATGACGCGTTGACTGTCCGCTGCGGACTCCTGTGCTATCAGATTCCATTTGCAGAAATCCTGTCGGTGTCGAAGTCTGCAACCATCCTCAGCGGTCCAGCTCTCTCAATGAAGCGAGTGCTCATCAAGACATCAAATCGGAATCACATTCTATCGCCAAACCAGCGAGACGTTTTCATCGACGATCTGGAACAGTCGCTTAAGAAAGTAGAACGAATAACATCAGAAGAAGAGTAGTGGCCTCAGTCTTGTGACTTTGAAAACACATACTCGTTGCAGCCCCAGCCACTGCCGACTGTTTTCATATTTTCGAGTACGAAGCCGCGTTGACGCAACGGAACAACAATCAGTTCAGGCTTAGCAACTTCAAATGGCAAGCCCCCAATCCAGTCAACCCAGTCATGCCAAGCAGACATTCCACGGTCCTTGCGTTTCGCCTGCCAGTCACGAAATGGCATTGGGTTCCTGAAACGGACCAAACGAGCCAACGCAAACTTGCACTCGTAAATACCCGCCACGGCGAGTACCCAGAAGAAACGCAACCATGACGGTATCGCGTTGTAGATTTTCTTGATGCGTAACCAACGACGACTGCCACCGCCCTGGTCATTATAAATCGCCATGCAAAACAGACCACTTGGCTTGGTTCTTTCAGCCGCATTTACAATTGCCTTATCCATTGCTCCAGTATGGTGCAGCACACCCCACGAATAAACAACGTCTGCGCACCCCAAACTCTGCATCAAAACGGGATCAAGAACGGATCCTTGCTTGATGTTCCATTTAGGGGACTTCGATCCAAATCTGTCACGCAGCTCTTCACTGCAAGCCACTGAAAACGTGTCATAGTCAATCGAAATGACTTCGGCTCCCAATCGCTGAGCAGCGAGGGAAAACAACCCACTACCACAGCCCAGATCCATAAAACGCTTACCCTCAAGTGTCTGAAGCCCCAGCAACTGCTGAAGCGAAAAGACAGCCTGCTCGATGCGGTCTTCATCCAACTCAGCAAGAAACGATTGCCAATTCTTGCCAAAAGCAAAGCGTTCTTCCTTGGTCATGCGTTTGGTTCCATAAAAAAGCGACTCAATTATCAACGATTACGCTAGCCACTTACCATCTGTGAATGTTCAAAACAGTCCAGCATAGTGTAGTCCCATTCCTGCAAACCACACCGGGAGCACTTCCCATGAGAGCCCAAACATCTCCAAATTTTGAACGTCCCTGTAAAACAAGGAAAAACACGACAAGGCAATCGTGTTCCAAGAGTTTGGAAAACGCAATGCTTGATTTTCACGCGTAATACAACACCAAAGCGTCAATGAACCTGAATCCCGTGCTTCTGTTGTGCAACATTCCCCTACTAGCGTATAACGAATTACTTGCTGGACCCAATGCAAACCACCTTCGCAACCGTTCCAACCTTCCAATGAGTTGAAGATCGCTGATGAGTCAAAACTGCAACCGTCGTTCGTTCCTTAAAGTTGCTGCTGGTGCCTCGGTAGCTTGTCCCACCATTGTGACCAGTAAAAGGTCCGCTGCGCAAGATGTGATCGGAACCGGTGATCACCAATTCAAATGCCAGCATCTATTTCCGCAGCTACCTAGCCAATATTCATGGCCTGTCTCTTATACACATCTGACGCTGCCGACGACTCCTTACGTGTAGA
>CAJXTM010001138.1 GCA_913061385.1 uncultured Rhodopirellula sp.
ACGAGATCAGCCTCGGTCTCGTGGGCTCGGAGATGTGTATAAGAGACAGCAATTCATTCTTTCAGAGTTTCGGACAGGCTCGCAAAGCAATGCCACCGCCGGGGGATGTGATGCTGGATCCAAAATCCATCTTATCTGACTACGCTCCCGAGATCGTGGTTCACACCATCGCCTTTGAAAGTGTCGGCAGTCGCCCATTGATGGAATTGATCGCCAAGCAAAACGGTGGCCAGCACCGATTCATCGCCGCCCCATAAAACCTGGCGGATGATCGTTCAAGGTGAGCGTCTAGGGGCAAAGACAGCCGCCTGAGATCAACCCGCATTCTGCAACTTGTGATCAGGGTATGCCTGTACCATTCCGCCTCTGTACTGCATATTCCAGCGGCGAGGACCACACGTTCCAGCGGCGAGGACCACCATGGCAAGATCGCTGAAGGCGTGAAAAAAGAACGCTCAACGAGCGACAAACCGATTACCAATCTGCTCAGTGATCTCAAAGCACGCCGACTGTTGGACGACAGGCTGGTGCTATGGGGTGGTGAGTTTGGACGAACTCCACACACACAACAAAACGAAGGGCCGGGTCAAACTCCAAGACGCGAGTAAAATCATCACAGCATCTCAATGTGGATTGCCGAAAGCGTTGTGAAATGCACCATCACAGGCGGCGTCACCGACGACCTTGGCTACGACGATTTTGGCTACGACGATTTTGGCTACGACATCATCGAAAACCAGATTCACATGCATGACCTGCACGCCACGATGTGTCCCTGATAGGACTCGACTACGAACAGCTAACCTTCGAGCACCGCAAACGGCCCTTCAGACTGACCTATGTCGCCGGAAACGTGCTCATGGAGATCATCGCATGAGTGCACCTTCCATACCGTGTCGCACGCTTCCCGCTTGCGTCATCACCGCTGCGAACACGGCGGAAGGTATCAACAAAGTTGATAAAGCCATTAAAACGGCGCATCGCTGGTGTCGATTTGTGAAACCGCGATGCGGCTGAGTGATAAACTGCACGCAGATCAATCAGAAGACTTTGACACAGAGCCCATCATGACACTCAATCAAACAGCCGGAATTTGCGTACTCATTGGGATAAGTTGTGCCATGCAGCTGCCCAGAGGCCTGGCTGCCGAACGTCCCAATATTGTGTTCATTCTGGCTGACGACCTCGGCTACGGAGACGTCAAAGCGTTTGGTGGCGATAAATGCAACGTGGACACACCCAACTTTGATCAACTGTGTGCTGACGGCATGAAATTCACCGATGCACATGTGACTGATTCAGTTTGTGTTCCCAGTCGCACGTCGATCATGACAGGCCGTTATGCCTTCCGTTTTGGAAAAGCCGAACGAGGCGGCCCTTGGGGATTTACTGGATTGCGGTTCCCCGAATCACAACACACAATCGGTGACATGTTTCGGTCGGGTGGCTACTCCACGGCCTACGTCGGCAAATGGCACCTCGGCACGCGGATGACAACACATGATGGTAACGTCCAAGGTCCCGAAAATACCGATTTCACCAAACCCATTCAGATCGGGCCCAGCGATTACGGGTTTGACGAATGTTTCTTTCTGCCCGGATCGCTCGACATGTTTCCCTATGCCTACATCCGGGGCAAACAATGGCAGGGAAAGGTGACAGCACAAAAAGGCTGGAGTGCCTTCAATCGAGTGGGACCAGCCGCCGCGGACTTTGTCGACACTGAGGTTCTTTCAACCTTCTGCCAAGAGGCAGGCAGCTTCATTCAAGGCCAGGCCAGCATTCAAAGTCAAGCCAAACAACCCAAGCCATTCTTTCTGTTCGTTGCTCTCACAGCACCGCACACTCCAACCTCACCCGAAACCGAGTTCAAAGGTAAAAGCCGCATCGGAATCTACGGTGATTTTGTCATGAATGCAGATGCTTGTATCGGCAGAGTCCGCAAACAACTGTCCGACGCTGGCATTGCGAAAAACACCGTGGTCATGGTCGCCTCTGATCACGGCCCGGGTCATTACTCTGGCCGTCAACTACAAGCCACCGCGAATCAAATGCAGGAGATGGAAAAAGATGGACACTTCTCTACCTGTCTCTTATACACATCTGACGCTGCCGACGACTCCTTACGTGTA
>CAJXTM010001139.1 GCA_913061385.1 uncultured Rhodopirellula sp.
CGAGATCAGCCTCGGTCTCGTGGGCTCGGAGATGTGTATAAGAGACAGATCGAAACCTATCGCAACGTCATCGCCGAACTTGAAAAGCAGATCTCTCACGAAGCCTTCTGGCTCGACACCGCCAAGCCTGAAGTCCCTGACCCGCTGAGCAACAATCGCGAGTTTGCTTTTTCAACAAAGATCGAGAACCTGCTGGAACTGTCTAAACTAGCATTCCAAACCGACTCGACTCGCGTCATAACGCTTAGCCTGGATTGGATCTACGGGGCGATCAAGGTCCCTGGAGCAACGGGTGGTTGGCACTCGCTATCGCATCACGGAGGCAGACAAAACCAACTGGAACAGCTTAGCCGCATCGAGCGCGACATCGTCAAGCATCTCAATCACTTCCTAACCGATCTGGACAGCATCCCAGAAGGAGCCGGAACGTTGCTAGATCACACCACAGTCGTCATCGGCAGCAATTTTGGAGACGCGTCGAATCACACCTGCAACAATCTGCCCACAATTGTTGCTGGCGGCGGTTACCGGCATCAAGTTCACACTGCGTTTGAAGAGCCAACGCCGCTGTGTAACCTGTGGCTCGAAATTTTGCACCAACAGAGCATTGATGTCGGCCAGTTCGGCAGCAGTGATGGCCATCTCCACTCGCTTCTGGTGTCTTAGTGTTTTAAACAAGATCCATCAATGCAGACGTTCTCATTGGAATCGAAAACGCTCGCCGAGACATGCAAGAAATCCTCTCCGGGCACTATGCCCAATCAAGATTTCCTCACCCACAATGGTGCGATTCCATGCGCGGAGGTTAATCGCCCGGCAGCCTGTTCTTGACGCTACGCGGTTCACTTCTGGTCAAAGAATTCGTCTGTCACGCAGCCATACAGTTCAGCGACATACATTCGGTCGCTCCGTTTCCGTAGCGTGGTGTTCATGGTGCTGAGTACTCAGGTGATTCGGAATACAGACCGCTGAGGATAGCCCCTCCAATAACTACCGAATCCTGACAGGTGTGCCAGAACGCTATGCCTTTGGCGGAAAGGCGATCTAAATGAGGATTCTGCATGGAAGACGAGCCCGAAATGCTGCGCACGCATTTAGATCATCGCAGACGATGAGCAGAACGTCAGCACTCAACGGTGCATCTATTAGCCTCAGGGCCGACAGACTCAAAAGAAACAGAGCGAAAGCAATTTCGCGGCGTTATTGACCCGAGGTTTTCCGATTGTTGGCTCTGGCTTCTTCCCGAGCCTTTTTGCGTTGCTGGCGTTCTGCCTTTTTTGGCGTTTTGTCGTTCAGAGCTGGTTCATCGGTGATTCCCAGACTTTTCGTCAACGCTTCTGGCACCGTTACCGTTTTGCCTTTGATGTCGAGTTGTTTGACGATGGCGATCTGTTTGTCGATTTGCCCCGGTTCAGCGGCATTCCCTCCGGGAAGAAACTCTCCAAAAGGACGACCAATGACTTCGAGGTCTTGTCGCATGAGCTTGCGCATCTCTTTTAAGCGAGTGGCCTGTGCATTTTCATAAGCCAGGTTCTTCATTTCCTTCGGATCCCGCTGCAGGTGGTAGAGCTGATCTTCGTCAAAGAATCCGGGGCGATCTGCACCTCGAACACCGATGCCCAGACGTCCAATGTAGGACATGGCTTTGGGTAAGTTTTTCGGCGTGGTTTTCTTAATGGCATCGATCTGTTCTTTGGTGTGGCGAACGGCAATGTAAGACCAATCTTTCGTGACCGTAGCCCGCGCAGCACCCATTTCAAGATAAAGATGATTCCGCCAATTTTCTGCTTGTCCGTTTTGGAAAAGAGACGCAAGGCTCTGTCCGTCGACCCGGTAAGACTTCGGTTTCTCTGCTTTACCCAAGTCGAAGAAGGTGGGTGCAAGGTCAATATTCTGCACGAGTTCTTCACATACCCGGCCCGCGGCGATTCCTTTTGGCCAACGCATGATCATGGGAATTTGACAGCTACCATGTGAAAAAACCGATGCTTTACCTTCGCGACCGTGATCCGGCGCAAAAATCACCAGCGTGTTATCATCGATGCCGAGTTCCTTGAGCTTTCGGAAAATCGCTCCGAGTGAATCGTCGATCCACGCTTCACCAGCCACATGGCTGTTGGGA
>CAJXTM010001140.1 GCA_913061385.1 uncultured Rhodopirellula sp.
CGGCAGCGTCAGATGTGTATAAGAGACAGGCCCTCAATGTCGATCGGATTCCCGAGTTCTTGGGTGAGTTCGCCACGAATTTGCAGCAGTGCGTCTGCGGCAGATGTTCCGAATTTGGCGATGACCTGTGTTTCTGGTTCTCCGCCGCGGTCCAAGACCATGCGTTCCAACAGGTAGTCGTCAGGAACCGTGGTATTCCCGCTGCTGTTTGTGGCAATGAGAGAGTCACGAAAACGATTCACGCCGTCGTAAAACGCGGCCGGTAAGATGTGGTAACGCTCGGGCTGGGCTGTGTCGCCGCTCAACTGGTCTGAAATGGCTTGTTTCAGGGAGTCGATGCCGGTTCGCTTTGCCGCTGATGTTGCAACTACGGGGACACCTATCTGCTCTGATAATCGAGCGACGTCAATCTGCATGCCGCGTGACTCAGCAACGTCGATCATGTTCAGAGCAATCACAACCGGTTTGCCAAGTTCAAGCAACTGGCTGACAAGAAACAAGTTTCGCTGCAGCAGTAACGCATTGACAACACAAACGATCAGATTGACGCCAGATTGCTCTGAGGTGTCAGCGGTCAATACCTCGACCGCAACCAACTCGTCAGGAGAGCGAGGGGCCAGAGAATACGTTCCGGGGAGGTCCACGACGGTGGCCTTCCCTGACGGAAGCGCACAAACACCGGATTTCTTTTCAATGGTCACGCCTGGGTAGTTGCCCGTGCGTACATTCATGCCTGCTAAGGCATTAAATAAGGTGCTCTTGCCCGTGTTAGGATTTCCTACCAACGCAACACGTGGTTGTGTCTCAACGGTGGGGGCGGCAACATTAGGAACAGATGCCATGGCGATAACGGCTTTGTGATGACACCCGCGGTAAGCAACGCGGCGGAGGGGGGAAGGACTCGAGCGAACCGTCGTAGCACTGACGGCCATCCGTGCTACCCGAGCACTCGCACTCAGTTACTTGGTACTAACTAATAAGCTCTACATAAACACGTCGAGCTTCGCCGCACCGAACCGCAATTCGGCTTCCGTGCACTGAACATTTCAGGGGGTCGCCCAACGGTGCCGAGCGTACAAAATGTACAAGCTCACCAGGGACGAATCCCATTTCACGCAACCGCGACGCGATGCCATCGGCACCCGAAATACGGATTATGTTGGCACGTTGTCCGGGCTGAAGCTGGTCGAGTGTAGTATTCATCTATCATTCCTTAATGAGAATCAATCTCACTAAGTCTATCTTGGTTGATCTCACTCACCTTGTCAAGTATTCGGCGATCTGAAGCACGCTGATGATCTTGAGGTCGTTGACAGGCCACATTGCCGAAGTTTGACGACTGCTGAAGCGATTTTTCACGGTTAAATTGAAAATGAGGGTTTTGCGAAGCGTTGTTGGTTTGCGTTCGGCAATTCCTAGCTCATTCCGCCTTTGAACGCCTTTGACGAAGTCGAGAATCTTAATAGAATAGGGGAAGCAAGGTTGTGTCCTTGCGACCAATCCCCCGACACGTCGGTTCAGGAGGTGTTCGGAGCGAGGAAACTCGTCCGATCGACCTACCCGCTTTCGCCGGTCAGCGTTGGGGTTCTCCTACTAGAACCTCTTTGCGAGAGTGAACCATGATCATGAACAGCCTACTTTTGGGCTTTGGCGCACCCGGACCGCTTGAGCTTGCGATCATCGCCGGCATCATATTGTTGTTGTTCGGGGGCTCTAAACTGCCAAGCTTGATGCGGAATCTCGGTCGTAGCACCAACGAGTTCAAACGCGGCATGACAGAGACCGTTGAAGAAGAAGATAAGTCTGCTCCCTCTGATGAGTTAAATTAACGATGTTTGGGCTTGGTCCCTTTGAAATGGTGGTGATCGGAGTCATCGCGGTTCTCCTGTTCGGCAGCAACCTTCCTGAGGTTGCACGCAAGTTTGGAGGAAGCTACCGCGAGTTCCGACGTGGCCTTAATGATGTCCAGCAGCAGTTCAAAACTGCCGAACGCGAAGCCAAGAACACGTTCATTGGTGACGACTCTGTGACGTCAGGATTGGACAGCGAGGTTGAGGATGAACCCTCCGCACCTGCTGCTCCCAAATTCAAGCCGCCTGCCTGAGATGGTATGAAACGC
>CAJXTM010001141.1 GCA_913061385.1 uncultured Rhodopirellula sp.
CGAGATCAGCCTCGGTCTCGTGGGCTCGGAGATGTGTATAAGAGACAGTTTGAGTACCTTGTAAGAACCGGGGGCAGTCGAGTGCTTCACCTGAACTGCCACTGAGCACAAGCATCCGTAATACATACCACGCGCTCCGAGCCTAACCCTCTTCGTTGGAACGCCAGTGATGTGGTCGTCCTAACAACATTTCCAGGTCGGCAAAAAATTCGGGATACGTTTTCCCGGTACAAGCTGGATCCAGAATTCGGACACCGGGGACTCGCAAGCCAGCCAAAGCCAAGCTCATCGCCATGCGGTGATCATGGTAGGTCTCAAGCACCACGAAGCGTTCGGTTCTCGCTTGGGCTTTGAATTCAATTGGATGGATTGTCAAACCATCTTCGTGCTCGTCGACTTGACTTCCGAGCTTCCGCAATTCTCTGGCCAAGTCCCCGATCCGATCTGTTTCTTTGAAACGATTGTGAGCAACTCCACGAACACGCGTCGGTCCCTCTGCAAACAACGCCACCACAGCCAGAGTCTGCACAGTATCGCTGATCTGGTTCATGTCGATGTCTACACCGTGCAGCGGACGCCCCGTTACCCGAATGCTGTGTTTAGCATACTCAACGTGACATCCCATTTTCGCCAGTACTTCACAAAATCCAACATCACCCTGCATCGCGTCACGATTCAAGCCATCGACCGTCACAGAACCACCGGTGATGGCAGCGGTTGCCCAGAAATAGCTTGCAGCAGAGGCATCGGGCTCTATCTCATACGAGGTAGCTAAATACCCACTTCTCTCGACAGCAACGACCAACGACTGACCATCCTGCAAGTCTTTGTCAACCAAACTCACGCGAGCGCCGAAGCTGCGCATCACATTTGCAGTCATGTCGACATAAGGGCGTGACACCAACTCACCATGTACCGAGACCTGGGTCAACTGCTGCCTGCTGGGTTGAGCGTCACTGCCCGAGTTAGCGTCACTGCCAGATCGTTGAACACGACTGCCATTCTCCTTTGAATTGAGCTTGGCAAGTGGTGCAGCCATCATCAATCCGCTTAGATATTGACTGCTGACCGATCCACCCACGTCAAGGTTGGCACCTTTCCATCCGCTGCAGCGAATGTCGACGGGCGGACATCCCTCGGGGCTAACAGCTTCAATGCTGCCGTCGACAACAACTTTAAGAGCGTCAACTAAATCACCAATGGGTCTCTGGTGCATACGTTGAACACCGCAAAGGCGATACTGGCCACCGACAGCCGTTAAAGCCGCGGCCAAAAAACGAACGGTTGTGCCACTGTTGGCAACATAAAGCTCTTGCATATCGCTTTCTGCACTCACACCACTGCTGCATTCTCGCGACAAGGACTGACCGTCCACCACAAGTTTCTTTCCACCGTCAGAGACATCAATCCGGATCCCGATCGATCGCAGTGCGTCAATCATCACCTTGGTGTCCTCACTCTGCAAGGCACCAGTCAGCGTGGAACGTCCCGTCGCAAACGCTGCACAAATCAGCGCTCGATTCGTCAAACTTTTGCTACCAGGTGGGCGAATGACGCCCTCTACTGGACCACCCG
Source organism: uncultured Rhodopirellula sp. (assembly GCA_913061385.1). GTDB lineage: Bacteria > Planctomycetota > Planctomycetia > Pirellulales > Pirellulaceae > Rubripirellula. Next base: position 1,576 of record CAJXTM010001141.1, read on the forward strand.
GAACAACCTCGACTGATGCTGGCAAACGAACGGTGAGATCAGAATTGGAATCAGGCATCAGCAAAAGCGCGGGTTACAGATGATTGAAAACAGCTGCTTGTCTAAACAGCAACGCTGGGATCTTGATCAGGAGTCTCTACCTGCCCCGGAATCAACAAACTACAAACAATCAGACCGCCCAAACTCATCGTATGTACGATCCAGATCTCGTCACAGGTGATCACAGTTCTCAACGTCACCACAGTGAGCACAACTAGAATAGCAAAGAATTGCTTCTCAGCACGCCGGGCAGGCACGCCACGACTCAACTTCGCATACATCAAAGCGATACTACCCACCAAAGGAAAAATGACAGCATCCAAAAGACAGGTAATCTGGGAAAGATCGAGCACCAGTAAAAACTCCGTTTTTAGAACTGTACAGACAAGCTTGAAAAGATTTGGGCAGACAGCAGATCCATCTGCTCTGGCCCGTTCTTTTGTGGCAGGAACGCCCGCTGTCTCTTATACACATCTCCGAGCCCACGAGACCGAGGCTGATCTCG
>CAJXTM010001142.1 GCA_913061385.1 uncultured Rhodopirellula sp.
AGATCAGCCTCGGTCTCGTGGGCTCGGAGATGTGTATAAGAGACAGGTCATGATTGCGGTACGTGACGGATGGCACAGCGGTGCAGCACAATATGCCTGCTCAAACAACACGCCTTTTTTTGCCAAAGCATCGATGTTCGGTGTCTTCGCCTGAGGATGTCCTCCCAAACAGCCAACCCAGTTGTTCAAATCGTCGACAGCAAGAAAAAGCACGTTCGGCGGTTTATCGTTGGCAAAGCAGGGGAAAGCCAGCAACAGAAAGCATAAAGCGGTCAGGGAAGTTTTCATCTCAGTTGCTCAGTTAAGGTTTACTTTTTCTGCTTGCGCGTATTTTGATTGGGATCGGGTCCGTCACCCGATGTGGTTGGAACTGGCTTCAACGATAGCCAGTCAAGTTGCGGCCAGTTCTGCAAAACGGTTTTCTGTCGAGGTCCGGGTGTGCTGCGTCCTGCTGTGACACATTCGCTGGCGAGAGCCGTTAATTCACTGACGACTTCGGGATGTTTCTCAATCAGATTGGTCGTCTCATCCGGATCTGTCCGCATGTTGTAGAGCTGGCGATTCGCTGTATTGAATGACTTCTGTTCGATCGTGCCGTTGTACCTGCTGCTGCGTTTTCCGGCTCCGTAACCGTTCCCTCCGGATCCCGCGTGCAACAGCAATTTCCAGTCACCACTGCGAATCGCAAATCGCCCCGTCGATGAGTGATGGATGATCGCATGGTCTTCTCGCGAGTCACCACTTTCGCCCTGCATCAGCGGAAGAATGGAAACACTATCGACACCCTGATCTTGGGGCAGTTCCATCGACACCATTTCCGCAAAGGTTGCCATCATGTCTACAAGACAAAATGGCGTGTCGCACGTCGAGGCGGGCGCGATCACGCCCGGCCAACGGGCGATGAACGGAACCCGGTGTCCGCCTTCCCAGTTGTCGCGTTTGGCTCCCAGGAAGTGGGAGGAACTGTCGTGACCGAACTTACTCCGTCGTGGATACATGCCGGTCTCAGGTCCATTGTCACTGGTCACAATCACCAAGGTGTTGTCTGAGAGTTTCAATCGATCCAACTCATCCATCACCCTTCCTAGGTGATGATCCACTTCCACCATGAAATCGCCATAGATATCCAATTTGCTCTTACCGACGAAGGCATCACCGGGCGCGTGAGGTGTGTGAGGTGCATTGAGCGGCATGTAAACGAAAAAGGGACTTTGCTTGTTGCGTTGCAGGAAGGAGATGACCTCGTCGGTCAACGTCGGCATGACATGTTTGTGCCGCCACCCCGGGGCCGCTGGCCCCTGCCGGCCACCTTTGTCTTCTTCCTTCAAGCTGGACGTGGGTTGCTCGGTGACACGGTCATTCCGAATGAAAACGTAGGGAGGCATATCCAGAGATGCGGCAATCCCGAAGTACTCATCGAATCCGTTGACGATGGCGGTGTTCTGAATCGGTTTGGTGAAATCGATTCCCTCCGAAGTGTTACGCATGTTGTAGCCCTTTTCTCCGCGCATTCCTCCGGCCCAATCCATTCCCAGATGCCACTTCCCAATGCAGGCAGTCCGATAGCTCTTGCCCTGGAATAGATCCGCCACTGTCATGCGTCCTTTCTCGATGAGTGGCTGTGAGAAGCCACCGAGAACGCCACTCTTCAATCCGGTTCGCCACGCGTAGCGGCCGGTCAGCAGGGCATAGCGTGAAGGTGTACAGACAGCAGAGGCCGAATGCGCATCCGTGAAACGCATTCCACCCTTGGCCAGTCGGTCAAGACTTGGCGTATGGATTTTGGATTTGGCGTCGTAGCAGGTGACGTCGCCATAACCCATGTCATCAGCCAAAATCAAAACGACATTGGGGGAGGATGCAGCAGAAACGGAAGACAGGCTGGCTACCAGAATGAAGCAGTGTGCAAGTTTGGTTTTCATAGCAATAACGCACCAGTTTTCCGTTTCACCGCGTCGAGAAGCAGGACGGATTTTAGAAAGGAAGGACGATGGCTGTGGATTCAATGTGTCATATACCGCTTCGTTAGTTGTTATCGGTTGAACCGGTTGATTTTCAGGGCCAGTCCAGCACCTGTCTCTTATACACATCTGACGCTGCCGACGACTCCTTACGTGTA
>CAJXTM010001143.1 GCA_913061385.1 uncultured Rhodopirellula sp.
CTTCTGGCGTTACGATACGTCCGCGATCGGGTGTGTCGAGGTCGACACCGGAAAGACAACCATGATCCAGGCCCCACTTCAGGTGCGAGCCGACGGAACCGCCTGGGCGATGGACGAATTCAAGTTCACCAATGGAATCCAAAACGCATCGGGTAAAGCCGTTAATATGCGAGTCGGTTCGGTTCGCGGAATCCAGCGAGGCGGCTTTGGGCACACCAACCCCGCCTGGCCCACTCTGTACGACGAGAAGCTGTATTGGGTGAACGGAGCCGGGGTGCTTTACATCATTGACACCACAAAGCCTCTCAGTCCCGACTCGTTCCACTGGAAGTCCATTTTTCCTCTCGGAAATTCTTGGACGTTTGGCCCCATCGCCATCGGCAGTGAAGCTATCTACATTCGCTCACAGCGAGAACTCATTCGAATTGACCACCCGCTTTGAATTTGTCGGCTGCGAAGTTTGCCAATCTGAACGTACCGTGAACGCTCGGGATTCATCACAACCTACCGTGTTGAACTTGAACTGTGTCAATTCACAAGAGTGTTTTTAACAGGTGGGGTTTGGGTAGACCAAGGTGTACCGTGTCACGATTCTTTTGATGAAACCAACACGGGATCCTCACCGCTCAGTGCGGTTGCGATGCATGGTTTTTATAGCCCTCTACCGTCAGATCTGTAGGTTGTCGGGTATGGTGATCAAGGTATTCGGCGGTTGTGAATGCTGATTCTCAGTTGTGGTCTCTGCGGCGGTTGATTTGCGGCGGTTGATTTGCGGCGGTTGATTTGGAACCCTGGCACTGTGTTGAGGCCACGGAAAGAGTAAGTACAACGCATGCCAGTGGTGCTAGGTGATTCATGGCGCAAGTTGGACTCTTGCGGAGTCTGATGTCGGTATCCCTGATCGTATTTGAAGTGAGTGTCATGGTCAGAGAACGATGTCAGTGCACGACAAGTAACAGCAGGAATGTCGGTTAAGCTGTGGCAGTGACCAGATAAAATGATTGGTTCATGGCTGGTTCAATTCTGCAGGGATGGTGGGCGTGGCGCCCGCCTGTGAGCAGACATAGGCCGAGACTTGGCAGGCCCAGTGATGGAGGTCAGTCAACTTCATGTTCCCAAGCATCCCGAGGATGATCGCAGCTGTGAAGCAGTCCCCAGCACCGACCGTGTCGACGACTTGGGTTGAGACGGAGGGGAGTTGACTCGTTTCCGTTTCATGAATTGTTCCACTTTTACGTACGAGTATCGAGTCCCGTGCTCCACGCGTCAGGGCAACCAGTTTTAAGCTGAAACGTTGTTGTAACTGCAGCAAAATGCTGTGGTCATCACCGTTCATGTCAAAGGTGCTGGAGAGCACTGGTAATTCATCTTCATTGCACTTCAGGACGTTAGCCATCGGAAGTGAGTCTTTGAGGAGTGATTCGTTCCAGAAGGGTGACCTCAGGTTGATGTCGAGGACTCGCAGGCATTCGGGTTTCGTGGCGGCTACAAACTTTTGAATGACGTTCTGTGAGGCTTGGGAACGCTGCCCAAGGGTGCCCCAGCAGACCGCGTCAGCGTTGTCTGCCAAGTTTGCAAAATCAGCGGACCACTGAAGGTTGTCCCAAGCCGCGTCGGCAGCGAACTCGTAACTCGCGCCGCCATGTTCATCGATCGTCACATTGACTTGACCGGTCGCCTTGAAGTTTTGCTGGACTAAATCGGAGCGGACACCGTGATCTTTGATTGTTTGAATCGCTCGGTTTCCCAGCGCGTCGCTGCCGACAGCACTGAGCATGTAGACCTCTGCCGGAATGGTTTTTAGACCGGCAGCCGAGCAAGCGAAGTTGGCGGGAGCCCCACCAAACCTAGCTGCATCAGGGAAAATGTCCCACAGTATTTCGCCCAAACCTACGATCGCTTTTTTGACAGTTGGATCTTGTGTCATCGAAATCGTGGTCATTTGAGGAAGCGTGCGAAGGGCTTTGCAAAGATCGCTTTGGAGAGCCGTTTTGGGAAGTGATCGGTGAGCTGACAGCGTAGCCTCGATCAAGTTCGTTGGCTACGCATGCCACGGGCTGTCGTAGCTCTGTCTCTTATACACATCTCCGAGCCCACGAGACCGAGGCTGATCTCGT
>CAJXTM010001144.1 GCA_913061385.1 uncultured Rhodopirellula sp.
GGTCTCGTGGGCTCGGAGATGTGTATAAGAGACAGGTAGTGTATTGACCATCGTTGCACCGAATGCAGCGAAGCTGAGGTCGAGTCGTCATGGCCGCAATCACGCAACCTCTCGACAGCTCCAGAAATTTTATTCCGCAGGTGTATCGTAATCGGAGAGCTCGTAATCAAACGAGTACACTCACGCCGAAATCCTAGATCAGACTCTCATTACCCACAGCATGAAGACCCACCCTAAACAGGGCCATTCATGCATTTAACGAGCAAAAGCAGCGACAAATCAGTTACTGGCCCGCTCAACATATTCGCCAGTTCTCGTATCAACTTTGATCACATTGCCAATTTTGATGAACCCGGGAACGATGAATTCAGCCTCGGTTTCGACTTTGGCCGGTTTGGTGACATTGGTAGCGGTATCGCCTTTGGCACCCGGTGCACAGTCGACCACCTCGAGTTCGACCTGATTTGGAGCTTCAACAATGATCGCGTTGCCGTTGTAGAGCGTCATGGCGCAGATCATGCCGTCTTTCAGGTATTTCCAGACGTCTCCTGCAACGGCCTTGCTGACCTCGTATTGCTCGAAAGTTTCTTGGTGCATGAACACGTAGTCCTCACCCTGCCGGTAAAGAAACGACACATCAGTCGTCTCAACATCGGCTGACTGGAGCGAATCGCCACCTTTGTAGGTTCGGTCCAACGAGGTGCCGCGCACCAAATTCTTCATTTTGCACTTGTAAAAGGCGTTTCCTTTGCCTGGCTTTACAAATATCATTTCGGTCATCAGGTAGGGTTCGCCATCAATTTCTACCTTGAGTCCTTTTCGGAAGTCGCTTGTGTTATAAGTAGCCATATAAAAGATGGCTCCGTCGTACGAGTCAGTGAAGTAGAACGAGAGGGATGATTGTTGATTCGAGCGATGAGGAACGGGTCGACCAACCAATCCGGCAAGATTCTAGCGACAAGCGAGGAGTTTGTCCCGACCGCTTCCCACCTTCCGGGTGAACTAACGGTTCAGACATTGCCTGATACTGAGCCAGTTCATTGGCAGGTAGCGATGAAACGAGCAATTCGCTCGGGAAGCCAACTCAGAAAAGCAGTCGGTTTGCCGCCAGATTCTGCGGACGCACTGGGTCCAGACGGCAAACTTGCGTGCGAGCAGGACTTCCGAACGTTCGCCCCACTCGAATTTGTAGCCCGTATCCAGCCAGGAAATCCGGATGATCCTCTGCTGAAGCAGGTTCTTCCGGTAATTGAGGAGCAGGTAGAACAACCGGGTTTTGCTGCCGATCCTGTCGGCGACCTAAATTCATTGGTGTCGCCCGGTGTCTTGCATAAGTACGAAGGTCGAGCGTTGATATTGACCACGGCAGCATGCGGAATTCACTGCCGTTACTGCTTTCGCCGTGAATTCCCCTATCAGGAAACGGGGTCCCGCAAGGATGATTGGCTGCCTTCAATTGACTATCTGAAGAACAACGAAGAACTCGAAGAGGTGATCCTCAGTGGGGGTGACCCCCTGACGACCAGCGACGAGAAACTGGACGAACTAATCTCGGCATTGGAAAACATTCCGCACCTGAAGCGTTTGCGAATCCACTCGCGCATGCCCATTGTGATTCCACAGCGAGTCACCGAGGAACTGGTAAAACGGTTATCCTCAAGTCGGCTGGCCGTCTGGACGGTCATTCACGCCAACCATCCGCAAGAGCTTTCAGAGAGCGTATTGTCACGACTGGGTAACATGATCGACGCTGGTATCCCTGTTTTGAATCAGGCAGTCCTACTGCGTGGCGTGAACGATCAAGCCGAGACTTTGATCGAACTCTGCCGTCGCCTTGTCAACCATCGAATTCAGCCGTACTACCTGCACCAGCTTGATCGCGTGCGGGGAGCAACTCACTTTGAAGTGCCAGTAGAAACTGGTCTCAAACTCGTCGAGACCCTTCGAACTGCTTTACCCGGTTTCGCGGTACCACAGTATGTATTTGAGGAACCGGGAGCGAAGTCGAAGTCTCCCATTTTGGACAACAAATCCAGCGGCAATTCCTAGGCGATCGGCAACCCAATGTACCTGTCTCTTATACACATCTCCGAGCCCACGAGACCGAGGCTGATCT
>CAJXTM010001145.1 GCA_913061385.1 uncultured Rhodopirellula sp.
GAGATCAGCCTCGGTCTCGTGGGCTCGGAGATGTGTATAAGAGACAGCCATTCTACCGTTTGCTCTCGTGTTTTTCTTGTGCCGCGACTACTTCACATCTGGTTGGCCTTCTTGGCCTGTGCTGGCTGCATTTGCGGGTTCACTGATCATGGGATTCATGATTGGTTTTTTTCTTGAGGCCGCAATCGGCATGATCGGTTTTTGGTTCCTCGAAGTTTCATCGCTTCTTTTCGTTTACATGTTGTTCAGCTTTTTTCTGTCTGGTCATATGTTTCCATTGACCATGCTACCCGACAATGTTGCGACATTCGTGAACTTACTGCCGTTCAAATACTTAGCCTACTTTCCAGCAGCTATTTTCCTTGGAAAGATTCCCGAAGAGGATCTGCCGTTGGAACTTGCAATTGAAGCATGCTGGCTAACCTTCTTCATTGTTGTATGCCGAATTGCTTATGCCCGCGGCGTACGACGTTACAGTGGATTCGGGGGCTGAAATGGAGCACGATTTCAGACCCAACCGAACAAAGTACTGGAAGGTTTTTCTTACCTTTGCTCGCAACAGTCTCGTTCGAGACATGACCTTTCGGACCAACTTTGTGCTGCAGTGCATTAGCAGCATCGGCTGGACATTGATGAATGTCGGATTTTATCTCATCATTTTCCAGTACACCACGTCCATCGGTGCTGACAGCGGTTGGGACCGCGACAAGTTCTTTTTGTTCATCGCGACAACATGGTTCATCAATAGCCTGGTACAGGCCTTCTTCATGCCCAACGCCGAAGAATTCAGTGAATTGATCCGCACGGGCGGCCTTGACTTTGCTCTCCTCAAACCGATTGACACGCAATTCCTCGTTTCTTTTCGGCGAGTTGACTGGAGTGCGTTGTCCAACTTTGCAGCTGGATTCGTCATTGCCTTGGTCGCTTTGTACTCGCTCGCAAATCGACCTGTTGACCCAATGGTCCCAAGCCTCGTGTCCATTCTGCTCTATGTGATTTTTGTGGCGTGTGGGGTCATCATCATGTACTCACTAATGATTTGCTTGAGCGCAACAAGCATCTGGCTGGGACGCAACCAAACACTTTACAACTTCTGGTTTTACATAACGAACTTCAGTCGTTATCCAATGGAAATCTACAATCGAGGTTGGGGCAGGCCGTTATACGGATTCTTTACGTTTGTCATTCCTGTCTTGCTGGTAGTGAATATTCCAGCGCGTATTCTTGCCAGACCAATCAGCCCCCAAACATGGCAGGACCAACTTCTCATCGGCTGGGGTTTGATTGCAACCATACTGAGCCTTTGGATTAGCCGCTGGGTATTCAAACGCGCACTGCTTAGCTATCGCAGCGCCAGTTCATGATCGTAGGCGACGTCGTGTTTCTTTCGCCACAGACAGCGATCTTGCACCGAACGTTTTCCATTGCCAAAATTGCTCGCATTACCCAGCCACGCTCCAAATCCATCGCTCTGTTCACCTGGACTTGAACTTGGAAACGTTCCACTTCAACACAGCGGGTGGAGACTCCAGTCCTGCAGAGTTGATTGAAAACACGCGATACTCGCAGGGTTCGGAGGCTGAATCATCCTTGTCACTAAATCGCATTCTTGCGAGAGGCTGAGTGGGAGTGCCCGAATAGTTCATCACTTGAAAAATTGGGCGGCCATAGCGTAACACTGGTTTTGCTGGGATCCGAGCGATCGTTTCACCATTCTTTTCAATTCGAAAACCACCAAGACCACTTTCAAAATCAGCATCCGCTTGCCAAGTCAGTCGCGTGCTGCCGTCTTCCTTCATGGCTACCAATGCACGAGGAGCAGCAGGAGCAGACGAATCCGGCAAGGAACCATGCCGTCGAAACGTCGACCAAAGATCAGCAAACACCTCATCAGGTAACCACGAAGCGTTTTGTTTTTCACCCGGATACTGATCTGCAGAGAAAACTTCTCCCGACTCTGATCCCAACCAAGACCGCGACATATCAATGGGCCGCAGTTTCAATGAGGATACGATCCCATTGGGCAGCCTCATCCTCAGGCAACAATCAAAAAAAGGAATCGCCAGATAACGCGAATCACCACACCTGTCTCTTATACACATCTGACGCTGCCGA
>CAJXTM010001146.1 GCA_913061385.1 uncultured Rhodopirellula sp.
ACGTAAGGAGTCGTCGGCAGCGTCAGATGTGTATAAGAGACAGGGTGAGGATGGGCTCACTGCCCGCTGCTGCCCGAATGGTAAGCCGCTTGCCATTGGTCGTGATAGTGGAACTGATCTCCTGGGTACCATCTCCTTCAATTTCTATGATGTCACCATCGTCTGCATCCCTGACTGCGTCGCTGAGTGTTGGATACTCAAGTGGTGCACTACCGCTTTGTTTAACAGTGACGCGAAAGTCCGATTGCTTGATTTGGGGAACGAGCTCCTGGTTGTTTCTGTCAACTGGCAGTGGCTCGGGAATGACTTCAGCTTGGTTGCGTCCGGATCCGATTCCTGACCACGTCAGGTAACTCACAATAATCGCCAGAACCGCAATGCAACTGGCGACAAGGGTAAGTCGCTGTGGCTTCCATGAGCCGAACTGGTTCGTAATCAGCTGTTGAGATGGTGATGAAAGTGCTTCAATTATTTCTGTCGCATTTTGGTACCTGTCATTCGGGTCACGTGCCATCAGTTTTTCAATGACGTCGACAAGCCAGTGGGGGGTTTCCGGCTTCAAATTCAAAATGCTATTTGGTGTCTGGTTTCTCAGTTGGTCCAAGATCTTTAATGATGTGGGGGCTTCAAACGGCGCACGTCGTGTAATGGATGCATACAAAACTGCCCCCAATCCATAGATGTCGCTGCGATAATCGACCTGCTGCCCCAACGCCTGTTCCGGTGACATGTAATTTGGCGTTCCGAGAATGGTTCCCGATTTGGTCAGTTGACTGTCATCGGTGCATTTCGCCAATCCGAAATCCGTGATCCGTACTCGTTCGTCAGGAGCTTGCAACAGGATGTTTGAAGGCTTCAGGTCGCGGTGCACGAGGTTTCGTGTGTGAAAGGCCGCGAGTCCCTTAGCGATTTGGATTCCAATGTGGATGACTTTTTCCACTGGAATGGGGTGGGACTCGTCTATTCGCTGTTGTAGTGATTGACCCTCGATCAGGCTCATTACGAGGAATGGGAATCCATCCACTTCATCAGCGGAATAAATGGGAACAATGTAATCGTGTTCGACGGCGGCTGCCGACTTGGCCTCCCGCAGAAATCGCTGGCGAGCAGTCTGGCTATTTTCTAGTTCAGATGACAGAAACTTGATGGCAACTTGTCTGTCCAGCACATGGTCGCGAGCAGTGAAGACAACACTCATTCCGCCTGCTCCAAGGCGCGACAAAATCTCGTAAGGTCCAATCCGTTTTCCTGCAACAAGTTGCTGGGTATACGGTAGACCTTGAAAAGACAGTCCGGTCGCACCACTGGCGGCAGTGTGAGCGGTGTTGGTTTTTGCTGACATGCGTTCCATCACATTAGCAAGTTCCGTTTCATGATTGGCTTCCCCCATCTGGTCATCATTGCCGGGGGAATGTTGCTTTAGCTTTAAGTCTTCGATCCATGTCGAGTCACCTGCAAGGATTGCGACTCTATCCTGACATTTTGAGCAAGTGTCCAAGTGCTTTAAAAATCTGCAGCTTTCCGCGGGTGGATTCGCGGTCAACAGCGATTTAAGCTCGGCGTTGGTCAGGCAGTTCTGTTGATGCATGCCTTGGTACTCCTCTGCTGGATTTGTTTGCGATGAGTTTTTTTAACTGGGGATTCCCTCATCGACAACGTTGTCAATAATCTCACGAAGACGAGCCATCACGCGACTTTTAGCAACATAAACTGCACCCACAGATATGTTCAGGATTTCGGCTGCAGAAGATGCGTTGTGGTTCTCGACAGCTGTCATCCAGAATGCCTGCCAAGTTGAATCCTGGAATTCGGAACGGGATTTCTCGGCAGCCCAATCAAAAATGCGCCGCTCGTATTCAAGATCCCACTGGGTGCGGTCATCCTCTTCCGCTGTCAATTCTTCAATCGCACGTTGAATGCCGCTGTTTGCGCTGCCTGCCAAATGTTTTTTGCGTGAAACGAAGTTCAGCATTTTGTTTCGCGTTACGGTCAAAAGCCATCCTCGGAATGACCCTCGTTTAGGGTTGTAGGTGAATTCGTTGGCTGCTGATGTCACACTGCTGAGTACCTGTCTCTTATACACATCTCCGAGCCCACGAGACCGAGGCTGATCT
>CAJXTM010001147.1 GCA_913061385.1 uncultured Rhodopirellula sp.
GAGATCAGCCTCGGTCTCGTGGGCTCGGAGATGTGTATAAGAGACAGTTGTAATTCTGTGCCGTTCGATATGGTGTGTTGAAAAAATTGTTCTGTTCGTCGTTGGTTGACAAATAGAAGGCAGGATCTTGTTTGGAGTGCAGGTTTTAATTTGTCGCTCTGGATGAGTGGCCTTTGTGATTCACAAGTGAGAGATCCCTAACGCTTGTTGGGGAGTAGTTTCGGGCAGTTGTGGGTTGTTCATTCAACTTTGTAAATGTGAGCGAATTCTGTTTCACGGTTTCGTCTCTGGTTTGATTGATGATGCCTTTTAGCCGTCGCGGTCGACACTTTGCAAGGATGAAATTGGGCATTTATCTGATGGTGGTTGTTAGATCCGCTGGTCAAATCAAGGCCTTCCCTTTGATCAAGATTTGCAAGAAGTCATTGCGTTCAATCAATAGCATGTCGGCCCACACGCCGGCGATTCGCATTGTAGGGGGCGAGATATGAGAGCTGTTGGCCGGCGAACCGACGTTGAGTGAAACTGGCAATGAACCTTGTGCAGGATCGCAGGTCAGACCAGTTTCGGACGAATTGACATTGGAATGATGACTGCAACCTCTCCAGTGGACCAGCTGGAAATCACGCACAGCAGCAATCGGGCTAGTCTGCTCATCTGTGCTTATATTGAAGTGTTAACAGTGACGGTTGCCGCGGGTAGGTCTTTGCCGTGTCCGCTTTTCGTTGCCGGTGTGACCGATGAGGTCGTGTATGAGGTCGTGTATGAGGTCGTGTATGAGGTCGTGTATGAGGTCGTGTATGAGGTCGATGAGTGCCTCGGTCTTCGAAGAGGCCACCATGGGCATGGCCACCAACAAGCACATCATCACCACGGACGCCTGGTTGCTAACGAGGAAATACAGACACTTTCAGGAGTGTTGATTCTGTTCCAATGCTGCGGATCTTCGTTGGCAAGCATGAAGTGATTGGTACCGATTAGCAGGGTGTTGCTTCCTGACTCATGGCGAGCCAAGTTTGGACGAAAGTCACGATGCGATGTGGTGACTCGTTCGGTGTTTCGTGCGTGGAGCGGGTTACGGAAAAGTTAATCCTGCTTGCCTTTACTGTCTCGGTAAACGCTTGGCACTCCGGGGTGTTTGTCTTGGGCACCTGCAATGAATTTCGAGCACAGATGGATTCTTTATTGATAACACCTCAGTTGGGATACTGTTTCGCTATCAGTCCTGCCGCAAACTGCTCAGTGGGGGTGGTGTGCTTGAGGCACGTCGCAGAAACTCGCTCGCTTTGAGCGTGTTTCTTTTGATTTTTAGATAAATTGTCATCTGGCGCGCCATGGTCGCGGTGAACTCTCGCCTTGTATGGTGTAGCTCTAGTGGGGGCGTTACAATCGCGGGAACAGCGGTTAGCGACGGTGTGGGTTCGGTATTTAATCTCTGGATCACGTGATTCGGTCCGCTGAGTGAAGCAAGAAAACCTGATTGGAGTAATCGATATGGGTCTGTTCGACATGCTGCGTGGTGAGTTGATCGATATCATCGAGTGGATCGATGATTCGAACCGAGCGCTGGTTTGGCGTTTTCCACGGCACCAGAACGAGATTAAAAACGGTGCTCAACTGATCGTTCGTCCCGGTCAGGTTGCAGTGCTTGTCAACGGTGGTGAATTGGCTGATGTATATGAGCCGGGCCATTACGAGTTGACGACCCAAAACATGCCCATCCTTTCGACGTTGCAAGGTTGGAAGTATGGATTTGAGAGTCCTTTCAAAGCAGAAGTCTATTTTGTCAGTACCAAACAGGTGACTGATCTCAAATGGGGTACACCGAATCCGATCATGATGCGGGACCCGGAATTCGGTCCTATTCGTATTCGAGCGTTTGGCAGTTACACGCTACAGGCTGTTGATGCGAAAGCCCTTTTGAAAGAACTCGTTGGGACTGATGCTGAATTTTCAGCGGATGATATTACGGAGCTTTTGCGGAATATTATCGGTTCGTCGTTCGCTGACATCTTGGGGAAACTTCAGGTGCCTGCGCTTGATCTCGCCGCCAAGTACAGTGAATCTGTCTCTTATACACATCTGACGCTGCCGACGACTCCTTACGTGTAGA
>CAJXTM010001148.1 GCA_913061385.1 uncultured Rhodopirellula sp.
AGGAGTCGTCGGCAGCGTCAGATGTGTATAAGAGACAGCAATAAAACGGTCGCAGAAAACCCTGCCAAGACGATCACATTGCGTTAACGGGCTGTTCCCCTGGGCAGCAGCGACAAACGATCCAACGGGGGAAGATTCGGCACTTGAAACGAGCCTTCGTCATGCAGCAACGCTGCAAAGTTCGACGCCACCCACGACTCACCACTGAGCAGCGGCTTGTAGCCCCAGATCATGGATCACTTTCCATGGATCAGATTTCATTGATCACATTTCATTGATCACATTTCGCAATCTCTCTCCGCTCAAAACACGACGACAAGCCTCAGCACCTTTTCGCCGCATATCAGCAAGCCCCTCTTCGCAATAGAAAGCCGAGTGCGGATTAATAATCAACCGTTCATATGCTGGATGGTCCGGATCACGCCAAGCAACTAAGAGCTGGTTTTGGGCACTGGGTGGCTCCTCAGCAATCACGTCGATCGCTGCCCCCGCCAAGCGTCCCTCTTCGAGCGCTGCTGGAATCGCATCCGTATCAACAACATCTCCCCGCGATGTGTTGACCAGATAACTGCCCATCGGCAACCAATTGAGTGTCTCAGAATTGATCATATGGTGAGAGTGCTCATTCAGCGGACAGTGCAAACTAAGCACGAATGATTCACTCATCAGTTGCTGCAAAGACTCGACACGCGTGACCCCGACAGCCTTGTCATATCCATCAGGTTTGAACGGATCGTAAAAACGAACATCCATTCCCATCGCCATCGCCCGACGAGCAGTCGCGGTGCCGATTCTTCCCAAACCAACGATACCAAACACACGTCCCCGTTGCCGGTACAGGGGTGAGGATACGTGATACATCCAGGGATCAGGCTGTGCACGCATTCTCAGATTGTAGAAATTGATCCCACGCGTCAGCGCCAGTGCCATTCCGATAGCTGAGTCGGCGACCTCTTCGGTCCCATAATCAGGAACATTTGCGACCGGAATCCCACGTTGCCCGGCAAGGACATGGTCAACATTATCAAACCCAACCCCACAGCGAACGATCAGCTTGCACCGCTGAAGTCGCTGGATTGTTTCGGCAGACAGAGCCAGATTGTGATAAAGCATGACGGCATCGGCTGAATCAATTTTCCCATGAAGTTCGCGTTCATCATACGCGTCATACGCTTCAACGGTGGCAACCCCATCCAACACCTGACGCTCTATTTCCAACGAGTCATTGATAAAGTCAGTAATCACAACACGCGGTTTTTCACTAGTCATTTCGAATGCTATCCTTCGATCAATTTTTGCTTGTTCAAATCAACAAAATCAAACAGTCGGACCAACGGTCCAAGGCACGAACTCATGGTCGCCAAATCCTTGTATTTCACTGCATGTCTGCTGCCCACTTGCGACTCGTAGAGCGAACTCAAAAAACTCATCTCCAACGGACTGCAAGTCTCGCCCGTCAAGAATGCACCCTGCGTTCAAATCCATGTCTTCCCGCATGCTTTGGAAAAGATTTGTGTTGGTGGCAATCTTGATCACCGGAGTTGGCTTGCACCCGTAGCAACTACCGCGTCCGGTGGTAAACATAACGAGATTCGCGCCGCCGGCCACTTTGCCCGTCACGCTTGCCGGATCAAATCCGGGTGAATCCATCACAACAAGACCGCGAGCATCCATTCTCTCACCGTAATCGAACACTGCCTCCAATGCCGTGCCACCGCTCTTTGAAACAGCACCAAGCGATTTCTCTGTGATCGTGGTCAGACCGCCAGCCTTATTACCAACTGATGGATTATTATCAATTTTTCCACCATATCGCCCCACGTACTCTTTCCACCAATCAATTTTATCTAACAGTTTTCTTGCTATCTCTGGTGATCGACTTCGTGCGACCAACAGATGCTCAGCTCCATAAAGTTCAGTGGTCTCGGAAATTACAGAGAGTCCTCCACACGCTACAATCCGGTCTGACACGACACCAACAGCAGGATTGGCTGTCAAGCCCGAGTAGCCATCACTGCCTCCGCATTCCACCGCAAGACTCAGATGCGATGCATCTGCAGTTTCGCGTTTGAATTGATTGGCTCGATCGAGCACCTGCTCAAGTAATAC
>CAJXTM010001149.1 GCA_913061385.1 uncultured Rhodopirellula sp.
TCTACACGTAAGGAGTCGTCGGCAGCGTCAGATGTGTATAAGAGACAGCCACCAACTAGGGGTGTGTCGGATACCACATTCCGGATCTCAGCTGCCATGTCGATCGTGAGGGCATTGGAATCTCCAATACGACTCGTCGGCAGTCCCATCAACCGTGACCGACCAGTGCTGTAAACAATCAGCAAATCTGCGCCGCCAAGTGCCGCACATTTCGCAACCAAGCCACAGCTGGTGCCCGCTCCGAGAATAGGACGACCGGCTTCGGTTTCTGCCGCCAAGTGTTTCAATATGTTCTGTCGGGAAAAGGTCTTCATATAGGCTCATTGAGTTGTGTAATCATCCAGTCGGCGCAGAGCGCTCCGAATTCGGGATCATTGATGTGGAAATCGGTCTCTACGACAGGGATGTCTGCCCTGAGCGTCTGCTTCATTGTATCGCGCCATGACACATTGGCCATCGGGTCATGGAAAGGTTTGCCTGGGCGATCGTAATCCGACACGCCTTGCGCCGGCCAGAATACTGCCACCGGCCCTATAGATTGGTTTAGCCTGACCGCCGTTTGGTACGCAATCTTTGCGGTTTCGTCAGGATTTGTACGCACGAGCGTTGTCATCGGGGTGTGTCGGTATGTGGTTCGTCCCGAAAGATAGTTTGGCATCGATTCCGGCGGACCAAAATTAACCATATCAACTGCTCCCGGTGCTATAGCCTGAGGAATACCAACAGCCCCTGCTGCCGTCAAGCGATCCTCTCCTGCGCTGGCTGTTCCATCCAATAGCAAATCAGCCATTTCTGTTGTTGTTAGGTCAATCACGCCATCAAACTCGCCCTTGGCGATAAGAGACTCCATGGTGCGTCCACCTGCACCATTCGCTGGAAAGACGATGACGGTCACATCGGAACCTTCGAGACGAGACATGACCGATTGAACTGCTGGTGTGGTGACACCAAAGGACGTGACAGCAACCGTCTTTCCAGGTCGACTTACCTCCTCTTCCCATTCCAATCCGTATAGCATGTTTGCCGCATTGATCAACGCGGCACGTGTGAACCTGTTTATCCCCATTAGGTCCACGATTGTTGGCAACAGTATGGTATCAGACGTGGTAGCGATCTCTGCTAGCAGCGCTGGCCGAGCGCTCGTAACAAGCACCTTTGGGAATCCATAGGGCAGGTCGCATGTGATTTGATGAAAGACACCAGCGCCCTTACCACCACCAACTCCAGCGATCGCAGAGATTTCTCCCGCTTTGAGCAAGTCGTTAACAATGGCTGTTGCACCAGATGCCATCGCGTTGAGTGCTTCTGCTGGTCCATCCATACCGATGGGCATGTTAGTTCTGCTTACGACGGATTCGCGCGTTATATCCCCAGGGAAACTTGGAGAACCGGCCGTCCCAACATCCATGACACAAACTGAACGGCCACGTGCATCAAGCTGTTTCTTGAGAAAGGCGACCTCATCTCCCTTGGAATCGAGGGTAGCGACAAGTAAGATCTTCCCTTTGGATGCGTGCATTCATTTCTCTAACGGATAAATTTACTGAAATTTTCTCATGTAATGCCTCTAAAGTAGAGGCCACATGTTAGTTTCAGTGGGGAAATTTAAGGGCATTTGCAATTTCCCACCACTTCCAGAGTTTGAAGAGGAGGGGGAGCGAGCACTCATTGAGGATATTACAATATTTGGGTTGGTGCGGTAACACTTTATCCGCCGGCAAGATGTTGCTTTTGGGCATTCAATTTCAACAGGAGAGAAAATATGAATTTTCGTCGAACGTTAAAATCAACAGTGCTTGCAATCACTATTGCATTCGCGGGCACTTCAGTACTTGCGGCTGACCTCAAAATTGGACTTGTTCAGATTAATCAACAGGCTCTCTTTTTCAATCAAATGAACGCAGGTGCAAAGGCAGCAGCAGATGCTGCAGGGGTCGAATTATTCATTTTTAATGCAAACAATGACCCAGGAAAACAGGCAGATGCTATCGAAACCTACATTGCTGAAGGCGTGGATGGTCTAGTGGTAGTGGCGATTGATGTAAACGGCGTTATGCCAAGCCTGTCTCTTATACACATCTGACGCTGCCGACGACTCCTTACGTGTAG
>CAJXTM010001150.1 GCA_913061385.1 uncultured Rhodopirellula sp.
CTACACGTAAGGAGTCGTCGGCAGCGTCAGATGTGTATAAGAGACAGGTCCGATAAGGGTGGCTTGCTTTGAGTTCGGTAGGTCGCGGAAAGTACAATCTGCCGGTGCAGGTCTTTCAGGCTCCAGTCGTGACTGATCAGACGATTTGCCAGATGATCCAGTAGTTTCGGGTGGGATGGTTCTTCGCCCATGACACCAAAGTCACTGGGTGTGTTGGATAGCCCTGTTCCGAAATGATATTGCCAAACCCGGTTTGCAATTGAGCGGGCAGTGAGTGGTTGTGATGGATCAGTGAGCCAGCGTGCAAGTTGCAAGCGTGGATGAATCTCGTCGGTGATTGGCCTGCCAGACGGATTTGCGATTCGTGGAAATGCCGCTGAAACGTTGGGGCCGGGTTTTTGCCAGTCACCACGTGGATGAATTTGACTGAGGGCAGCACGGTCTGCGTCCGGCGACAGAGTACTATTGGATTGGTTGGCTTTCAGCTTTATTGCTCGATCAAAGAAAGCACGCAATCGATAAAAATCTCCTTGGCTAATGGGATCGTATTTGTGGTCATGGCACTCCGCACATCCAACCTGAAGACTCAGTAGAGCTGATCCGACGGTGGAAGTTATTTCGTTCAATAGGATATGCCGGCGTTCCAACTGGGAATTGATGTCGGGCATGTCCGGGCCAGAAAGTACGAATGCTGTCGCGATCTTTGTTGATGGTAACGTTGTTTCCTGTGCCAACAGGATGTCACCCGCCAATTGCAATGTGATGAATTGGTCATATCCAATGTCCTTGTTCAACGCGTCCACGATCCAGTCGCGATAACGCCATGCATTCTTGCGAATCTTGTCATGTTCGTACCCATCCGTTTCCGCAAAACGCGCGAGGTCCAGCCAGTGTTGTCCCCAGCGTCGGCCATGATTTGGTGATGCAAGCAACCGGTCTACGAGTCGCTGATAACTGCCGACACGGTCGTCATGCAGGTACTTTGACAATTCTGCAGTTGTGGGCGGCATGCCCGTTAAATCAAAACTCAATCTTCGAATCAGAGTGGATCGATCCGCCTCTGCTACCGGCGACAGTGACTGCGATTGCAATTTTGACAGGATGTACTGGTCAATCGTGGTGCGTGGCCAATCCGATTCGCCCGTGTCTGGTGGTGGGGTATCGGTGATTTTCCGATACGCCCAATGCCCACGATCAATCCTGTCAATTTCGATTTCTTCGTCAATCAGTTCTGGACGCCCAGACTCTGGATGTTCAACTCGTTTCGCTGCACCTGTTTTTGGTTGCTCCGACGTGT
The DNA here is from genome assembly GCA_913061385.1 of uncultured Rhodopirellula sp. Lineage (GTDB taxonomy): Bacteria > Planctomycetota > Planctomycetia > Pirellulales > Pirellulaceae > Rubripirellula. The sequence goes on from CAJXTM010001150.1 coordinate 1,298, forward strand.
TCGTTTCGCTTCCAGACAACCGATTTGAGCCTGTCATAAAGAATCCAACGATGAGTACAACTGCCTTCAATAAGGGTGCATTGCTGCTGGTGATTTTGCCATGCGGTTGATCGTGGTTGCGGTGAATCTCAGTCTGACGGTGCATCATGTCAGTAATCCTTTTACAATTTCAACTTCGGCAGGGCCAGTCAGGCGTTCATCAAGCCCGTTGTGTGAGTACACCAATTTGCGATGATCCATTCCCATCAAGTGAAGAAGAGTGGCATGGAATTCATTCACGTGAACCCGGTCGATTTCGGCTCGTAAGCCAATTGCATCGGTGGCACCATAGGCACGACCGCCGCTGACTGAGGCGCCAGCTATCCATCCGCTGTAACCCCACGGGTTGTGGTCGCGACCCTTGCCCTGTTCACTCATCGGCATGCGGCCAAATTCTCCACACCAAACCACAAGCGTGTCTTCCAGTAACCCACTTTGTTTCAAGTCTGTTAGTAAAGCGGAAATCGGTTGATCTGTTTTTCTACAGTATTCGCCATGATTACTTGCGACATCTTTGTGTGCATCCCAGCCATTGGTATCGCCTGAGTAAACCTGCACAAAGCGAACTCCCCGTTCGAGCATGCGGCGTGCAAGAAGGCAGCGTTGTCCAAAGTCCTGTGTCTGCGGGCGATCGATGCCATATTGCGAAAGTGTTACTGCCGTTTCAGTTGAAAAGTCGCATACTTCCGGTGCAGCGCTCTGCATCCGAAAGGCCAACTCGTAGGCAGCGATTCTTGCTGAAAGTTCTCCGTCACGATCACGCGTAAGAAG
>CAJXTM010001151.1 GCA_913061385.1 uncultured Rhodopirellula sp.
GAGATCAGCCTCGGTCTCGTGGGCTCGGAGATGTGTATAAGAGACAGGGGTGATGCCATCAGGCAGATCATTCAAGCAGCGACTCTGGCAGACACGCCACCTCAGATCCTCAACGTGACTGGTGCCGAAACGATAAGCGTACGTGACATAGCAATGGGATTCGGTAAGCGTCTCGATCGCTCGCCGAAAATTGCAGGTAACGAGTCGACGAACTGCTGGCTAAGCAATAACAAAAAAGCCTGTAGACTTTTAGGGCAGCCAATAACCAGCCTTGAACAAATGATGGACTGGACCTCGGACTGGCTTATCTCCGGCGGTCCAATGCTAAACAAACCAACCCACTTTCAAACTAGGGACGGAAATTACTAGTGATGGATTCTTCATTGCGAACACAACTGCAGGCCGGAACCGTCATTCCGGCAAGTCCTCTTGCTCTGAACAAAAATCGTGAGTGGTCTGCCAGACATCAGAACGCCCTGACACGATATTACTATCACGCGGGGGCGGGAGGCATCGCAGTTGGAGTCCACACCACTCAATTTGCGATCCGCGACCACAAACTGTACGAACCCGTTCTTTCAAGTGTCGTAAAAACCATCGGGCAGCTTCAAGAGACAAACCCACGACCATTCATTCAAATCGCTGGGATCTGCGGAGACACTCAACAAGCATCTGAAGAGGCACAGTTTGCTAAATCGATTGGCTACCATGCAGGCCTGCTAACCACCAACGCGATTCGGGAAAAATCAGAAAGCGAGATACTGGAACACTGCCGAGTTATCGCTGACATCATTCCAGTTTTCGGTTTCTACCTTCACCCCGCGGTTGGTGGCCGAGTGTACTCACACCAGTTCTGGCTGGAGTTCTGTAAAATCCCAAATGTCGTCGCGATCAAAATCGCGGCTTTCAATCGCTACCAAACATTAGACGTCATCAGAGCCGTCATCGTATCCGGTCGCGATGACATCGCGCTGTACACAGGCAACGACGACAACATCATCAATGATCTGCTGACACCTTTCCATTTCAATGGCCAGCGAAGATGGATTGTCGGAGGCTTGCTCGGACAGTGGGCTGTGTGGACACAACAAGCTACCACCATGCTCGAGCAAATCAAGAAGCTCAGACAGCAAGGCACCCTCCCTATCCACTGGCTCACCGCCAATGCATCATTAACTGACGCTAACGCAGCAATTTTCGATGCAGCCAACGACTTTTCCGGCTGCATCCCGGGCGTCAACGAGGTGCTTAGACGTCAGGGTCTGCTACCTTCCAACCTGTGCCTCGACCCTGCCGAAACGCTGTCGCCCGGCCAATCCGCCGAACTCGATCGAGTCACGGCGGATCAAAAAACAGACAATCAGTTCATCGCCCAGAATCTGACCAGTTGGCTAACCGAAAAGTGAGGCGTCAACCCTCACATTCAACTGTTCTCTGTTCTGCTACGACGCGGCACTCTAGAAAGCCAGCGTTTGGAACGTGAACCCGCCCGAAAAACTATTTGGTATTCGCCGTCACAAAAATAGGATTGCTGACCACAACTGGTGGACGTCGGCCATAGCGTTTCCCCATCACGCGTCCGAGTTCCATTCTCTCGCCAATCGCGGCAACGATCACGAATGATTCGGGAGGCAACGAGACTTTGAGACGCTGATCAAACTTAATCACCCCGTTACCAAACGCATCGGGGTGGGTTTTACGGGTCCGTGACAACTCAGCCTGCATTTCTCCATTCACAAATACCTCAACGCGATTCACGTCCATCCAATTCGCGCATTGAATCTTGATTGCGACTTCCGCATCGGCACCATCAACGGTCACACTATCACCGATCGCCGCAGGCGAATTCAAATCTGGGTGTATCAATTGCACCGTCATGAAAGGGCCAGTGGACATGATCACCTGTCCCTGTTCCAAACGATTAACCATTTCAGCTGTTTGGATTTCTGCCGGGTCATCCGTGCTGCTGCGAATCCAATTCCGCAACCATCCACTGCCATTCCAGTTGTAATGGGCATCAGTATTCACAACACCCGGAATTCGTCGTCCCGTCTTGAGCCTGTCTCTTATACACATCTGACGCTGCCGACGACTCCTTACGTG
>CAJXTM010001152.1 GCA_913061385.1 uncultured Rhodopirellula sp.
GATCAGCCTCGGTCTCGTGGGCTCGGAGATGTGTATAAGAGACAGGTATTTGGATCATTCGTTGATACCATTGACTCGATGGCAACGGCATTAATCCGGAGTGTTAACGAGTTGCATTCACAGGGACAGGGCCGAAGTGGATTTAGTGATTTGGTTGGGTTTTCCAAAACGGACCCCGTGGTTCCTTTGTCCCGCTCTGAATTGCCATGGAGCCCCAAGAACGGCACCTTCGACATGAATGTGGTTGATGACGCAGGCGAGTTAATAAGTACTCACCGTATCAACGTTCAAATGCTCGGTCAGGTAGATGATTCGACTGTTTCATCGATTGTGGCAGATGTTGATGCGATTGCTGGACTGCAAGCAGGTGTCACAAGCGATGGAAGGGTAAGCATCTCATCCGAATCGCCTGTTGCCCGTTTTACATTTGGTGAAGATAGCAGTGGCTTTCTTGCTGCCGCTGGAATCAATTCGTTTTTTACTGGACGAAACGCTGGCAATATCGGGATCAATGATCAGTTACTTAAGGATTCCAGCTATCTTGCCATCAGCGCAGGTGGTGTCGGTGCTGATACAGAAGTTTTGAATCAACTTGTTGATCTTGTTGATACTCCACTGGATTTGATGGATGGTAGGACCGTCCGTGAAACTTATGAAGATACGGTTTCGGCGTTGGGGCAGCAGGTCAGTTTGCAACAAAATGCCACAGTGGGATTGAAGGATTTTCACGCCACGCTTCAGAGCCAGCACCTCGCTATCACAGGTGTCAATATTGATGAAGAGTCAATTCGAATGATCGCTTATCAACGTGCCTTTCAAGCTTCCTCGAGAGTCATTGCTGCTGCCAGCGAGATGCTGGAGTTGCTGGTCGCCCTCTAGGTCTTTGCCATTCATTTGCGGAGGCAGGTGCGTGACCCGAAGTGGGCGGCGACCATCGTTCACGTCCAACCGTTGGGAATGCAAGGTGGCTGCAAAAAAAGCATTCGCTTTTAAATCGTGATGTTCTTTGCTGATACCAAATGGGTTGCCTGTTTTGGGGGCAGAGTCAAAAAAGTGGAACCAAAGGCATTGCCTTGGTTCTCATTGAGACCATCTGCTGGTGACGGTAAAACACGCTGTTTCAGATCACTCTTCTGTTGTGGAATTTGGCCTGGTCTTGTGCTTTTGCGTCAAAGTGTTGATCCACTTCTTGCATCCCTTGCTCAGCTTGGAAAGTTTATTTGCGAAAGCGAAGCTCGGCGAATATTTCACATGCCCGTGGCGGTCAGCTTGAATGATTGATTTGCCACCAATTTCGTAAGCCGTCAGGTACCCGTACCCAAAGCAGTATGTGTCGATGCATACCAGATGCCCGAGATTCATGACTTGTCCATGAGGTTGTGGCGTATGACCAACAATGACGCGTTTGCCGCTCATGTGACGGGCAGGGAATGGGGCAGTCAGATGTGTCCAGTAATTCATCATCTCTGTCTGTTCAAACATCTCAATTTCAGGATCGTAGGATGCATGCACAAAGATGGTGTCATCGATCTCGTAGTACGGAAGTAGCTCATGGAAAAACACCAGATGATTCGACGGGATCTTGGATAGGGAACCACCATAACTGGCCAGTGTTGAGTTCCCTCCATTTGTACGCCAAACTGAATCATCAAGACCATGCATGGCGACACCGATGAGCATGATCTCATGGTTGCCTCGTAACGCCACGACTTTGGTCCGCTTTTGTAGGGCGATAATTTGGTCAATTGCGTCACGACTGTCGGGGCCGCGGTCAATGTAGTCACCGAGGAAAACAAGTTCATCCTCGGGTTTGGGATCGATTGCGTCGATCACCGAGCGAAGTGCTTTGGCGCAGCCATGGATGTCCCCAATTGCGAATCGACGCATTTAGAGCCTCTTTGGCTTTAGGGCACGACTGGCTGGATTATCGTGGCGAGACATCATCGTTGGATCAAGAAATGGAAAATGCATCGTTTCGCGCAGTGGATCAGCTTGAGGTGTCTAATTCAGATTGGGATCGCCAAAACGGATGCCTGGGGCCATCTCATTTAATATCTGTCTCTTATACACATCTCCGAGCCCACGAGACCGAGGCTGATC
>CAJXTM010001153.1 GCA_913061385.1 uncultured Rhodopirellula sp.
CGAGATCAGCCTCGGTCTCGTGGGCTCGGAGATGTGTATAAGAGACAGATGATTACCCGCGTGGTGTTGTCGCGTGGATTGGACGCTCAGACTGCGTTCGAAATTGTCTCGATCGACATCGCAGACATCGACGTCGGTGAGAACATCGGTGCTCGCCTACAGACTGATCAAGCAGAAGCAGACACTCGAGTTGCACGAGCACAAGCTGAGCGACGGCGTGCTGAGGCGATTGCAGAAGAACAACAAATGAAGGCACGCGTGACCGAAAACCGATCACAGTACGTGCTTTCAGAGGCTGAAGTACCGCGGGCCATGGCAGAGGCTTTTAAGGCCGGCCGCATCACCGCGAACTAACAATTTTCGCTTCTTCTATCTTCGTGCCTGTTGGTTCAACCACAGCTAAAGACGAGAAGAGGGTAGAAAGAATAGACCGTGTCCATTGATTTACACATGGATCACACACTCCGCTTAATCAAACCAACTTGCTTTCGATAAGCAGCGGCAAAAGCAGTAACGATCGAATCGATCGTTCGTTCACAGATCATCGACATTCGCAGATCATCTACCCGTGTCACGAAAATCCTATCGCGTAAGTTTCCCGGGTGGGTGCGGTCACGAACTAGCCGGCATTGTCGATCGCCCCGAGAATGAGACGAGCCCGCCGGTTGCCGTGTTCAGTCATTGCTTCACCTGCAACAAAGACTTGAAGGCGATCGTCCGCATCTCACGCGCCTTGGCTGAACAAGGAATCGCAGTTCTGCGTTATGACATGACCGGACTGGGTGGCAGTGGCGGAGATTTTGCGGAGACTAATTTCAGCACGAACCAGGCTGATCTAGAATCCGCAATACGCTTCGCAAAATCCGATCTCGGTCCAGTCACTGCCCTGATCGGACACAGCTTCGGGGGCGCAGTCTCATTAGCCCATGCTGGCCAAAACTCACAGGGTGACTGTGAAACCATCGCCGCAGTCGTCACCCTCGCTGCTCCCAGTGACACCAAACATTTGGCGAGTTTACTTTCGCGACGTGATCCTGACATCGAAAAGCTCGGTAGGGGAAGCGTCACCATTGGCGGAATATGTTGGGAAATTGAGCAACAAATGCTGGCGGATTTCCGGACTCATGACCTTCCGAGCATGATCTCAGGCATCAAAGCCGCCACACTCTTATTCCATTCACCCACAGATGAAACGGTAAGCTTTGATCATGCATTAAGAATCATGGGCCTGATTCAAAATGCACCTCACAACGACCGGTTTCCCAACCTGATTGCGGTTCACGGTGCAGACCACTTGCTCGTCAACGCGTCCGAAGACCTACCATATATAGCGGACACCACCGCTGCATTCCTGCACCGTTACGCGTGTCAAGCCTAAGCGTTGAATGCCACCCGACGATCTATGTTCGAAGCTGCTCATCCGACGTGTTGCCTCATCCATTGCGATTTTGTTTAGCTGTATGAAGTGCAAACCGCAGACGGTCCAGATTCGCTCTGTCTATAAACGCATTCACGCCAGGTGCCTGCTCTACTCACCAGTGCTATGGCATCGGCTACCGTCGGTCCTTAACAGTCATTTTTAATTGCTGACTTGCTCACGATTCCCCAGCACTCGATACACCTCGGCAGCATCTGTCACCCCACGCTCGACATAGGAGGCAGCGATGTCATGTAAATCGACCGCTCCCAGCTCACGAGCCGCGGCCCGCATTCGCTGAACCGGCTCACCGGCTTGGAGAGTGTCGGCTAATGCTTCTCCCACCGGGTCCCTGCTGTCCAACCGCACAATCTCGGCGATGGCGAGCCTTCCTCGATAACCGGTTCCTGCGCAGTCTGCACACGCAACACTGTTCACGGATGTGACCAGCGGCAAACTTTCCAAATCATCACTCTTTTCTGGCGATCTCAGGGGACTACCCGAGCTACAAGTCCGACACACCTTCCGGAGTAGTCGTTGGTTGATGACCGCGCGCACCCCACTGCGTACCAAATGATGTGGCACCCCCAGTTGGGTAAGTCTTCGCAATGCAGAGGCAACGTCCGTACCTGTCTCTTATACACATCTCCGAGCCCACGAGACCGAGGCTGACCTCGTATG
>CAJXTM010001154.1 GCA_913061385.1 uncultured Rhodopirellula sp.
TACACGTAAGGAGTCGTCGGCAGCGTCAGATGTGTATAAGAGACAGGTGTTAAAGTGGCCAACGGCTACATGGTGCCTTATACCGTTGTGATCCCGGGTACCGATGTCAGTTTCCGCATGATTCCTGTGCCCGGTGGAACATTCAAAATCGGTAGTCCTACAAGTGAACCAGACCGTGGTGATGATGAGGGGCCACAGCTTGAGGTAACCGTGGACCCGATGTGGGTGGCGGAGAAAGAAGTCAGTTGGGCTGAGTACAAAGAATTTATGAATCTGTACCACATCTTCAAGGAGTTCGAAGGGCGTGGTTTTCGTGTTGTCAAGGTTGATGCTGTTGATGCTATCACTGCCCCTACGCCGCTCTACGATCCAAGCTACACCTATGAGTACGGGGAAGAGCCAGAGCAGCCAGCTGTCTCCATGACCCAGTATTCAGCGCAGCAATACACCAAGTGGTTGAGTCGGGTTTTGGGTCAGCAATTCAGGATTCCAACTGAAGCCGAATGGGAATACGCGTGCCGTGCCGGAAGCAAGACGGCTTACAGTTGGGGTGCCAGTCCAGATGATATTGATGATTATGCTTGGTACTTTGATAACGCAGAGGATGGAACCTTGCCGGTTGGTACCAAAAAGCCGAATGCGTTTGGTCTTTTTGATATGCACGGCAGTGTTGCTGAGTTGACCGTGAATGCCTACACCGAGGATGGGTACGAGAGATTCAGGGATGGTAAGCCGATGAATGCAACGGAGCTCGTCGTATGGCCCGAAACATCGTCACCAGTTGTCATTCGTGGAGGATCCTGGGAAATGGACCCAGAGCAACTTCGAAGCGCTGCTCGATTGTCTTCCGATGATGAAGAGTGGAAAGACGAGGATCCCAATTTTCCGAAGAGTCCTTGGTGGTTCACGAATGATCCCGCACGAGGGATCGGTTTCCGACTATTCCGTTCTTACAAACCACTGTCTGAGCAGGCAATTGAAAAATTCTGGAAAGCAAATTCCGAGGAAGTGGTTGATGATGTAGAGGCTCGCCTGCTGGGTGGTCGAGGCGTCGTTGGGCAGGTGGATGAAACTCTGCCAGAAGCAATCAAGAACTCGCAGTGACCAATGGCTTCGATTGCCATCTGATAAACTTTCGTTTTCGTTGCTTTGCAGAATGTTCTGTGGAGTAACCATTTTTCTCAACCCCTTTTGACCTCGCATTACTGTGTACGAAACCATAGCACTTGTTGGAGCGACGGGAGCCGTCGGCCGCATTGTCCTTGAGCAGCTTGTAAAACGGAAATTTCCCTACAAACGCCTTAAGCTTTTAGCATCCGAAAGATCGGTGGGACGTGAAGTGCGCGTTGGGAGTGAGACGATTACAGTCGAATTGCTTGAGCCGGGAGCTTTTAAAAATATCGATCTGGTGATTGCGAGCACCCCCGACGAGGTTTCAGCGGAATTCGCTCCGTGGGCGGTAGAAGCCGGGGCTGTGGTCGTTGATGAAAGCGGCTTTTGGCGAATGGATCCTGCTGTCCCATTAATCATTCCAGAAGTGAATCCGGAGGCGGTAGATTCGCATGCAGGAATCATTGCCAGTCCGAACTGCAGCACAACCCAGATGGTGGTAGCACTCGCTCCATTGCATAGGGCTGCAACAGTGAAACGCGTGATTGTGAATACCTATCAGGCAACAAGCGGAGCAGGCCTTGCAGGTAACGAGGAATTGCATGACAGCGTTCGAAGTGCACTCGCTGGGCAGGTGCATCCCCCCAGCACATTTCAGCACCCAATCGGCTTCAATTTGATACCTCAGATTGGATCTGAAAAATACATGGGCTACACCAGCGAAGAAATGAAAATGGTGTACGAAACTCGGAAAATCATGGGTGATGAGAACATTCAAGTTTGTCCAACCTGCGTGCGGGTTCCAGTCACCGTTGGCCACAGTGAATCAATTCTTGTGGAAACAGAGAAACCATTGTCGGTGGATGAAGCACGTGATCTTTTTCATGGTGCTGAGGGAGTGACTGTCGTTGATGATCTGGATACCCAACAGTATCCCATGCCTGTCTCTTATACACATCTCCGACCCCACGAGACCGAGGCTGATCT
>CAJXTM010001155.1 GCA_913061385.1 uncultured Rhodopirellula sp.
CACGTAAGGAGTCGTCGGCAGCGTCAGATGTGTATAAGAGACAGGAGACCGACGAAGTGTCATCACGTCGGTACATCCTACAGCGACAACGGTAACCGATCATGATGTCAAAAATTCTTCGAGGTCTGTCTGCCTTTTGCGTGGCGACAGTCATGACCCAAGTGATCCTGTTGTGTTATTTTTTGATCCAAGGAACACTCAACCGTAAATCGACGGTTCAATTGATCGCATTGGTAAACGGTATCGATGTTTCTGGAGATCATCTCACGGAAATCCTCCGTCAAAGCGAGGACTTCGAGCAGCCAAGCTTTGATGAAATTCTTGACCACCGAAAAATGAAAAGCTTGGATATGGATATTCGTTTGAGAAGCCAACAGGAGTTCCGAGATGAACTTAGCATCATGTTGGCTGAGTTGAGAGACGATCAGGATCGCTTCAGTAATCGATTGCTTGCATTTCGAACCGAACTCAAGGAACTCGACGAGGAAGCACAGGAAAATGGCCTCAAAGATGTACAGCGGACCCTCCAGTCGCTTGACCCTGAGCAGGCCAAGGAGCAATTGCTGATAATGTATGACGATAAAAGAATTGATGACGTTGTCACAATCCTTCAAGCTATGTCGACAGATGCACGAAGAGACATATTGGCAGAGTTCACTACGCCGGAGGATGTAGACATTCTTGCGGATGTGTTGCGTCGTATCAGCGAGGGCGTGCCAGTTTCATCATTGATCAGAGAGACGAACGAGAAACTTTAGTTTTCGGTTTGTTGAGCAGCATGGAGTGACCATGCTGCCTTCCCCGGAAATTATGGCTTCGCTCGTTACTGGGGGGAGCCAGAGATGAGTGATTTGGAAGCGGTCGGTCATGCGCGTGACGGGACCATCACAGAAATTGCTGGGGGAAAACTCCGGTCTATTGCCCGCGGTAGCGGCGAGCAACCGTCCAGTGGGGGTTTGCTGGATGCATTTGCGGAGGTCTTTGCCCGTATGTCTGAGGCAAAGATGCATGATCAGCCTGATTCGGTTGAGGAGTCGGCTCAGGTCCCCTCTGACTCAATTCAGGAATCGGAGATGGGGTCCCAGGGCGATGAAAGCCACCGCCAGTGTGTTGCCCTGAAGCAGGACGAATCATTGACGGAAAATGGTGAGATCTTGTCGACAACTGCGGCTGAAATCGCTGCTTTGAATGAAATCGAGACTCAACAGATTGATGAATCGGAACAGTTGGTGACAACCGACTCGGAAGCCTTTCTGGCGACTCCAAGTGCTGCAGAGGTTTCAGCCACAGACGTAGATACTCAGGAAACCTCTGAAGATGAGATGCGTCAGATTCTGCCTCGTGAAGGTGTTGAAGATGGTTTAGGGACTCGACGCAAAACGAAACCGACAACAGAGGCCAAGTCGGCACAGGCAAAGCCGATTGAAGGCAAGCAGTATGGGGGATTTGTGACGACAGACGACCCAGAGTCTGAGACGGTTTCGATGGAAATAGAAGACGATGCAGGAAAACCGTTTGAAAATTCAGGTGGCGAAGTGCGTCGACGCCGGCGAAATCATCATCGCCATGACCGTGATGGCGACCAAACGCAGTCACCGGTTTCGCAGGGTAGGTCGAGATCGTCTGCTGCGAAAGTCGCTCCAGTAACGAATGCCGAGGTCCAGGACGCGACTGGTGCCTCGGAACGAGCGTTAACGGTTAGCCAAGAACGTTCCACAGCCTCGGCTGTGAATCGAGCGGTACAGGCATCTGCGTTTGCTAGTTCCGTTGCCTCCGCCAGCAGTTCAAGTACTCCGCGGTTCGGTGCAAACGTAGGAAACAGTATCCGAGAGGGAGCATTTAATCCCTCAGTGGATGCAGCAAACACGGCAGCAAACCGATCTGTGGCTGAGTCTCGCGGGAACGTGGCTGAGTCTCGCGGGAACAAGGTACAGGCAACCGACACTTTGGCTCGCGTCAAGCTGATTCAACGCGTTAGCAAAGCATTTCAGCATCTCGGTCCAGAGGGTGGAGTGATACGCCTGCGATTGGCTCCAGCGGAAATGGGGCTGTCTCTTATACACATCTCCGAGCCCACGAGACCGAGGCTGATCTCG
>CAJXTM010001156.1 GCA_913061385.1 uncultured Rhodopirellula sp.
GGAGTCGTCGGCAGCGTCAGATGTGTATAAGAGACAGACCGTTGACGCGGCGGATCAATCCCAGCGGTACACAGGAAATTGTGCTTCGTCCCTACGGTGAGAAGCAAATCGAGATTATCGTTCCCGAAGTTGATCAACTAGAAGTGGATCGCATCAAAGGGTTGGTCGAGGAGGCAGGAGTTCTGCGTTTTGCCATCGTCGCCAACACACAGCAGCATCAAAGGCAAATTGAAGCGGCAAAAAAGCAGGCAAGCGAAGGTAGACTGCAAGCGACCCGATCAAGCGTCGAGGACGAGGCTGGTGCTCAAATGGCCATCTGGGCCAGTGTAGATCGCGAAAAAAAGGGCATCGAAGGCAAAGTAGACCCATTCCGTGTGGATGTCAGTCGAGGCACGCTGAGAGACGGAAAGACCGGGGCAATTGTTACGCCGCAGGGTGTGATTGACGCGCAGACCTTGGCGGACTGGGCTGAACAGGAAGGCATCAACAACCTTGAAGTGCTGATGATCTACAACGCTTCGCTCGATGTGACAGGAAGCGACTTGGCGTTCGCGGCGAGCACCTTCGATCAGAATGGTGCGCCTGCCGTTGCGTTCACACTGACCGATGTCGGTTCAGGAAAGTTCTTTGCGCTCACGACAAACAACTCGCCCCGCGGTAACGTTCAGTCACAGTTGGGCATCGTGCTAGATGACAGTCTGCTCTCTGCTCCCAATATCCTGCAGCCTATCCGAAAAGATGGCCGGATTACTGGTAACTTCACTCGCGAAGAAGTCGACTCGCTGGTGCAAATCCTCAAGGCTGGTCAACTACCTGCCGCTTTGACGAAGCAACCGATCGCTGAAAACCAAATTGATGCAACATTGGGGAAAGATACCATCGACAAGGGGGTCAACGCGATTTTGACATCCCTTGCTTTGGTTTTGGTATTCATCCTCGTTTATTACAGGTTCGCAGGTTTCGTTGCCTGTGTGGCCCTTGTGATGAATCTTGGAATGATTCTTGGCACCATGGTGCTGATCAATCAACCACTGACTCTGCCAGGCTTGGCAGGTCTTGTTTTGACCGTCGGTATGTCCGTTGACGCGAACGTGCTGATTTTCGAACGCATTCGCGAAGAGCTCAAGAAAGGGGCAGCTGTGCGAATGGCAATTCGCAATGGATTCGCCAAGGCGACAGTCACGATTGTCGACGCTAACCTGACCACGCTGATCACTGCATTCGTGCTTTACGCGATCGGTACTGACCAGATTCGTGGATTCGCTGTGACTTTGATCCTCGGTATTCTGTTCTCGATGTTCACAGCGATTTATGTCTCCCGTACCCTCTTCGACATCGCCGAGCGTCACGGGTTCGTCTCGCTCAGTATGGCTGACACGGTCAATAGGATTCGTGCGAGTTTCTCGGGTGAGAACGGTCTCGATTTTGTCAGCAAAGGCAAACTGACACTTGCTGTCTCGGGGATTCTCATCGTGGTTGGAGTGGCCTCTCTGTTCACGCGGGGCAAAGGGATTTTTGATATTGATTTCGCCGGTGGCTCTTCGGTTCAGTTTCGAGTCAGTGAGGCAACGGAAACAGAAGAAATTCGAGATGTTATCGATGCTTACATGGATTCAGACAACCAAGAAAAAATCCCGTTTACGGTAAATGGCGTGTCCGTCAACGGTGTTCCTGAGCAGACTGTCTACAAGGTTGACACCTCGCAGGAGCAGGTCAACGATTTGAAGCAGTTGGTTGCGAAGGCTTTTGAGGGTAGCCCTATCAAGTTGGTGACTTACAGTGTCACGATCAAAGATCCGAAAAGCGATAGTGACAAGCAGTCATCATGGCGACCCCACGCCGACAAGAGTTTTGGAAATGGAGTGATGCTAATCGCGGCTCCAGTGCAAGACGAAGCGGCTGAGCCGGCAAAGGGTCCCGAAGGTGAAAAGTCCCCCAGTCCTGTTGCTCAGGACGGTGTAAATGAAACAGCCGAGCCTGCCGCTGCTACAGACGACACAACTGCCGCAGCTACAGACGACACAGTTCCCGCGGCTACAGGCGACACAGTTCCCGCGGCTACAGGCGACACAGTTCCCGCGGCTACAGGCGACACA
>CAJXTM010001157.1 GCA_913061385.1 uncultured Rhodopirellula sp.
TCGGTCTCGTGGGCTCGGAGATGTGTATAAGAGACAGCCATGAATATTTCTTCGGGCGCGGATAACGTTTTTTTCGCAATCGCTCCAGCGAGTTCTTCAATCGGCATGGGTTCCAGCGAACGAACCGCATTCCCCCGCTGATCAGTCACACTTAGCCGGAATTTTGCGATCAGCTCTCCGGGCGCGAGGGAACGCTGTAATAAAGCCACGTCCAAAACCGTCTCATCACTCAACACCAAAGGTTCAGCTAATTCAAAGACCACCACTTGGACAGGAGCCACTGGTTTGGTGCGGGTCGTCCACCCAGTCCGTGGATCATCGTCCAAGGTCCCCGAAGCACGTCCGTATTTGGTATCTGCACCTTTCCCCTCAATGCTTGCCGTTGCGCCGCGAAGTGTTAAATCGGTAACCGACGAATCCAGCTTGCTGAGTAATCGCAGCTTCGCGTTTGTCAGAATAAACTCTCCCGTTTCAGCGAAAGAATACTTCTGCTGGGCATGCTTTTCATCAGCAAACACCTCAAGCCGAATCCCTGTGATCCGACCGATCGTATCGAACGGAACCTCTACAAAATAGTCATCCTGCACTACTTTACTATCATTGGCAGTGATGACCCCGGCGTCGTCACAACTCAGCACAGTGCCTTCTGTGCTTCGCATTTTTGATGGGATCACTACTTGCCATGGTTCACTGAGTGTTTGCACTTTTTCGATCATTTGAACCAGCGAGATGTCAAAAGCGTCCTCAGCATCATCACGAACTTGATCGAGGTTCGCCTTCATCTCATCAAGCACATGCTTACACTCATCGATGGTCGGTTGAACAAACGATGACTTATAATCCAGGAATGGTTTGGCTCCGCCACCTGCTTTGCCATCTTCGGCAATGCTGTTAAAGAACGCGGTAAGGCTGTAATAATCTCGCTGCGAAATGGGATCAAATTTATGGTCGTGGCATTGCGTACAGCCAAGCGTCAGTCCCAACCACAGAGTCCCCATCGTGTTCGTACGATCAAGAACGTAATCAACCCTGGATTCAGCCGGATCGCGTCCACCTTCACCGTTGTGCATATGGTTACGGTGAAAGCAAGTTGCCAGACGTTGCTCATCCGTGGCATCGGGCAGCAAATCACCGGCGAACTGCTCAATTGTAAACTGGTCGAACGGCATGTTTTCGTTGAACGCAGCGACCACCCAATCACGCCACGGCCAGTTCTTTCTTGTGGAGTCTGATTGGAATCCATCAGTATCACTGTATCTCGCGCCATCAAGCCACCACATGGCCATTCGCTCGCCGAAGTGAGGCGAATCTAACAACCGATCCGTCCATGCAAGCCACGCATCCGCGGAGGGCTCTGTTCCCATTGCCAGCACGTCAGCAGATCGTGGTGGTAGCCCTGTTAAGTCGAACGACAGCCTACGCGCCAGGGTATGAACCGCAGCAACCGGGGCAATTTCCATACCTTGCTTGCGTAAGCGTTTTGAAACAAAGTGATCGATGGGATGAACCGAGGTGGAAGACATTTCAGATGCAACCGGCGGCTCAAACGCCCAGTGCTTTCCCCATTGAGCCCCCTCGGCAATCCAACGCCTGACTTTGTCCACGGACTCCGACGGAAGCTTCTTCTTGTGTGACTCAACAGGAGGCATCAGTTCGACGCCCTCGGCACCACTGATCCGCGCCAAAATCACACTTTGCCCGGGATTGCCTGGCACCACAGCCGAGTAACCACCAAGATCAGCTAGTGCACCCTCTCGTGTATCAAGCCGCAACTCCGTTGATCGTGACGACTCATCAAACCCATGGCACGCAAGGCAGTTATTAGAGAACAAAGGCCTGATGTCCCGATTGAAATCCACAGGCTCCTCGGCGCTGAGTTCGAACGTACCAGCGCCTACGAATAAACAACCGAATACGACAACACGCAACCTTTGAAAGCAGATCGTTCTCAACATCGAGAGTGAACTCCAAGAGTTTGAGCCGTATACAGTTATAAAACTATCACCAAGCATAAAACCATCACCAAGTCCCTGATACCTTCTTACCTGTCTCTTATACACATCTCCGAGCCCACGAGACCGAGGCTGATCTCG
>CAJXTM010001158.1 GCA_913061385.1 uncultured Rhodopirellula sp.
CTACACGTAAGGAGTCGTCGGCAGCGTCAGATGTGTATAAGAGACAGGCCCTGAAAGTATACTTTGCCAGCGCCGTAGAACTGAGATGCCAGATAGATGGGGAGTGCGCCGCCGATCTCGGTCGTTGGGTCTGAGAATAACGCGTAGACCTTGGCACCCGCTTTTGGGCTCTTTGAGTCGACATAATCGTAGACCCCTGAGAATTCACTCCAAACAGTCTCGCTCTCCTCGGGGGTCTTTGCGATTTCCAGGAATTCGGCGCGGCGTGCTTCGGGAGTGAACTTAAGCGGCCAAGAGACACTTCCTCCCTGACGTCCACCATCAAACAGCATGGGACCATTCGAAAAATTCAAGGGAAAGAAACCCGCGATTGTGGCGATTCTAGGGTCGGTTCGTCGTCGCTTCCATTCAGGGTGATAAACGGGGCCCGCGACAATGATCATCCCGCCTGCTTGCTGGGTTAGCCAACGATCCAGCAATTCCAGTTGTTCGGCATCAAACTCAAGCCAGTTGGGATCGAAAAGAGCAATGGTGTCGTATTTAAACAGTTCCTCTGCCGTCGAGGGGAATCCTGTGAGTATATTGTCTGTGTCCTGACTGATACCGGGTTGACCGGTCTGTAGCCAGGCGTCGAGTTGGATCGAGTTATCGCGGTACAGCATATTGCGAACAAATCGGTATTCGCGTGTGGGGCCGCCGGCGACTGCAAGCACCTTTAATTTCTCGCCCACAACTTCGTAACGCGCATCGCGAATGTCATCACGTTCGTTGTTGTCACCTGAGGGAGCAACAAGCCGAATTGCAAGCCTTCGTCGGCCTACTGCTTCGGGCTCGAGTTCAAAGCGAATGCCGGTTAGCGTTCCATCGTTCTTGACCCGAACCTTCTGTGAGTCAATCACATCTCCTGGCGGGGTAATTTTGTTTTCTTCATCGCCAGGTTTCTTCTTTGCTGGTCCATTATCCAATCCATCGAGAAGTTGAACCTCAATTTCGAATGGATTTTCTCCGCTTCCTTGTAACACAGCGCTGACGGCAAACTTATCACCTGGGTAAACACGACGTGGTGCGTCAATGTCTACAATCCGCACGTTGGTGGGGGCTGCCGAGCTTCCAAGGCCAATCGGGTAGACCGAAACTTCGCTACGTCTCGCAGCCGCCATGGAGATATTCACATCGGACCCGCCGTTGTTCTGCCCGTCCGACATCAGGACGATTCCCGCCAAGGTAGCAGGATCATGATCCGTCAAAATGTTGCGAACGGCATCACCGATGCGACTTTGGGTACCGTTGGCGGCGAGTTCTTCACCCCAATCCACGACCCGCATCGGCTGATCAGTTTCGAGCTGGTTTGGTGTTGTGGAGTCCTCGGTGTCTGGTTGGGGCTGCTTCCAGCCCAGTACTTCTGCTAACGACTGGTCGGTCTGGATGCTGTAAATGCTGCCCAAAAAGAGAGTGCCGCATGATAACGCTAAAGCAGCAGGTAGGAGCCACCAACCGACAATCGATGCACGGCCAAAAACTCCCAGGGCGAGCGATACTAGGCTTAGAATCAAGCCCACCGCGATCAGTGCACCGCCGAGTAGTGCCAGCGGAGACGATGCCGGCGTGACGCTCGAATCGGGTTCGGCAGCAGGAGCCGGGGCCAGTCCTCCCATCGAATCGACAAGACGGGGCTCAGCTTCATCGCCAAAAGCGTAGACACTAACCCGATGCTCAGATGAAAGTTTCTCCAGCAAACCACTGTCGCCAACGAGTTGTTGAACCCGTTGGATGCGGGATTGGGTTGCAGTTTCGCTTCCAGTGGGCAGAGACATGCTCTGACTGGTGTCCACCAAAATAGCAACTTCGCTGGGACGCGTTACCATCCGCTCAGTCCGCCGCTGCAGGTCAAAGAAGAAGAACACCAATGCGATTACGGTTGCCAGTCGGAGGCCTATCAAGAGGACCCGAATGGGTGCTGGCATCTCTTTGACGTCTCTGCGATAGAAACGCACACACAGATACAGAATCGCAGCAAGTGCCGATGTGATCAACGCCCATGCCCCTGTCTCTTATACACATCTCCGAGCCCACGAGACCGAGGCTGATCTC
>CAJXTM010001159.1 GCA_913061385.1 uncultured Rhodopirellula sp.
CTACACGTAAGGAGTCGTCGGCAGCGTCAGATGTGTATAAGAGACAGGTGTTCAGCAAGTTCTGAGATTTGTTTTTTAGTACGATTTTCAGCTGGAATACGAAAGATTCTCGCTATTTCGGCAGGCAACCGACGCAGTTGAGTATCACCAGAAATCGTCGATAGTCTGAAATGCCCCAGAACGTGTTTTCCACCGTATTGCTGATCAAGCACGATCTGCAGAAATTGTTGGGTATCAGTTTGAACTAGGGGCTCAGTGAGGCACAGCAACTCATGGGACTGGCCCATCTTGGGCGAGATTGCCCATCCCGACTTGGGTGTGTTTTGAAGCGCACCGAGCGGAGCAAACGTTGTTTGAGAGAAGTCCGCTTCAGCATTGGAAAACAGCACAGGCTCATAATCACTTTTGAAGGCAGTGTCCTTTCCCACGTAAGCTCTTAATTCGCTGAGTACGAAATTCCCATTGGGTGGCTTGCCTGGGCCTTTGGATGGTAGTGAATCGTGCGTAAGAGCTTCCAGCCTGATTCCGCTCAGACCCCCTTGCGGCATCGTAATCACCAGCGTGTATTTGTCCTTGTTCGGAACGGCGCCGGTGACGAGGACCGAGCCGTCTTTATCAATCGTCAGTACGGCTCCGCTGGTTGATTTCGCAGACAGTGGCTTGGCACGTTTAAATGCAAGAGTCTCGTCTGGGGTCTTAGCGGTCAGTTCGTCGACCCTTTGCATCCAGAGCTCAAACTCAGGATTGAGTTTTTTCTTGGCAGCTTCGTATTGGCTCTGAATCTTGGTTAACTTGATTTGGTGTTCCGCCATCAGGCGGTCGTGTTCGGTGACTGCGGACTGACTTGGGGGAAGATTCGTGTTGGTTTCATTCAGATCATTGAAGAACGCGAACAGACGGTAATACTCCTGTTGGCTGATCTGGTCATATTTGTGGTTGTGACATCGGGCGCAGGTCATCGTCAGCCCTAGCCAGATGGCGGCCGTTGTTTCGGTGCGGTCGAACGTGGCTTCGACGCGAAATTCCTCTTTATCAACACCACCCTCCGTATTGGTAAGCGTCTGTCGGTGAAATGCGGTTGCGAGTTTCTGCCGTGGAGTTGGATTTTCAAGTAAATCGCCCGCCAGCTGTTCCGTGGTGAATCGGTCGAATGGCATGTCTGCGTTGAATGAATCGATCACCCAGTCGCGATAGAGCCAAGCGTTTGGACGAGGACGATCCTTTTCGTAACCGTCCGAATCAGCGTAACGTGCTTTGTCTAACCAGTGCCGGCCCCAGCGTTCGCCAAAATGCTCTGATGCCAATAGACTCTCGACGAGTTCTAAATAGTTAGCTTCGTTTGGGTTGCCAACAAACTTGCTTACGAAAATTGGGTCGGGCGGCAATCCCGTCAGGTCGTATGCAACACGTTTGGCAAGGGTCGCAGGATCGGCTTGGCGTGAAGGGGTGATCCCAGATGACTGCAGCCGGGCAAGCACATAACGGTCAATTGGGTTGCGAATCCATTGCTGGTCAGGGTTGTGTGGTGGTTCCGGCTCTTGTTTAGGGTTCAGGACCGGACGATAGGCCCAGTGTTGATCAAACTTTGCACCGGCCTTGATCCATCTCTCTAATAGTCGAACTTCGCTTGCTGACAGGCCGGGACCTTCGGGTGGCATTCGCGTGTTTTCGTCTTGCGTTGTCACACGTTTGAGGAGTTCGCTTTCGACGGGCTTACTCGGCACGATTGCACGGTACCCTGAATCTAACAACGAGACGGCACTGTCGAATTGGTCGAGGCGTAAACCTGATTCGTCCTCGTCTGGACCATGACACAGAACACAATGCTTCGCAAGAATTGGTTGGATGTCAGTTCCGTAAGCCGGGGGCTGTGCTGCCTGCGCGTAGGTGGCGCAAACTGCACATGACAGGATTGAATAAAGCGTCATCAATACGCGCTGGTGATCGATTCGTTTCGGTTGCAGGAAGAAGCAGGGCATGCAGCAGACGCCTGAGGAGCGGAGGGAGGGACCTGTTTTGCCGTGTAACGGGAGGACTTTGATCTGTCTCTTATACACATCTGACGCTGCCGACGACTCCTTTCGTGT
>CAJXTM010001160.1 GCA_913061385.1 uncultured Rhodopirellula sp.
CGAGATCAGCCTCGGTCTCGTGGGCTCGGAGATGTGTATAAGAGACAGGCCGTGCTGGAGGCTGCCGAAACACATTTCCTTGACGTTGGCTACGAGGCATTTTCTATGACTCAACTTGCCAAGAAATCCGGGGTCGTCAAAGGCACGCTCTATCTTTACTTCAAAACTAGGGAAGAGCTCTTTCTGACCCTTTATGAGCAAAGTCTCATTCGATGGAGCCAGGTTTTTATAGGTTACTTATCTGATTCCATGACCAGCGAGACGTATGCCCGGACGCTGTATAACACCGCCGTGGCGGATGGCACCTTCTTGCCCTTGCTCATCAGGCTTGAACATGTCATCGAACACAATGTTGCGATTCCAAGATTAATCGAGTCTAAGCGCGTGTTCATAACGCA
This sequence comes from uncultured Rhodopirellula sp., assembly GCA_913061385.1. Classification (GTDB taxonomy): domain Bacteria; phylum Planctomycetota; class Planctomycetia; order Pirellulales; family Pirellulaceae; genus Rubripirellula. Next base: position 399 of record CAJXTM010001160.1, read on the forward strand.
GGTGGAAGTCGTTGCAAAGGCCACGTCAACTTCTCTCAAATTGAGCAAAGCGCAAGCGACGGAGGTAGTGAAAACAATGGGTGTTCTGCTGATTGGTGCGATGGGCGCTGACCAGGGTCCCTCGCTTGTTAATGAAGAGTTGCCTGACGATGTCCAGGATCTCATCGCCAGTTTTGCGTCTGAACCACTCTTTGTCAGGAATGTCGTTCGTATCATTGAAGGCATTCGTGCAGAAGCCACACCAACATCTAGCCAAAAGTTTAGTTGAATCAACAAATAAAAAAAATGCAGGGCAATTTAGGAAAATTAATATGAGCGAAGCAGAGCACAACAACGTCACAGAATTAGCGGTCCAGAATCTGGATGCGTTAGTCGAACGACAAAGAAGCAATTTCCGTGCAGAGGGCGAGGTCACTTATGCAACACGAATTGACCGCCTAAAAAGACTCAAAGCACTGATTGTTGAAAACAAGACAGAGTTTGCCACCACAACAAAACGCGAATTCAACGGTGCGCGATCTTACGAATTCAGTTTGTTCTCGGAGTTTGCATCAAAGGTCGAAGCCATCGACTACTCGATGAAACATCTAAAAGCGTGGATGAAACCTGAAACGCGCAAAACCAACAAACCGATGAATTTTTTGGGTGGGAAGGGACAGGTCAGATATTTCCCAAAGGGCGTTGTGGGTATTATTTCCCCCTGGAACCTGCCCTTCGGTCTGACGGTGGCGCCTTTGACCAGTGCGCTGGCAGCTGGTAACCGAGCATTACTGAAACCGTCAGAATACGTGCCTGAAACTGCGGCTCTGTTTGCAGAAGTTGTGCCGAAATATTTTTCAGAAGATGAGGTGGCGGTTGTCACCGGCGGCGCAGATGTCAGTCAAAGATTTGCGGAGCTGCCGTTCGATCACCTTTTGTTTACTGGGTCCACTCACGTTGGTCGGCAAGTGATGCAATCCGCCGCAAAAAACCTCGTTCCTGTCACTCTAGAGCTTGGCGGCAAATCACCTGTCGTCATTGGTCGCAGTGCAAAACTTGATCTCGCCGGAACTCGCCTGGCTTTCGGTAAGCTCTTGAACGGCGGACAACTCTGCCTATCACCAGACTATGTTTTGGTGCCTGAGGAGCTGGAAGAGCAGCTAATTGCAAGGGTTATTCATGAGACGCAGTCAATGTATCCCAACATCACCGACAACACGGATTATGCGGGTGTTTTCAACGAAAGGCACTTTGCTAGATTGCAGAACTATATTGATGATGCTGTTTCTAAAGGCGCCAAGCTCACCATAGTCGGTGCTGAGAAGACTCGTGCGTCTAAAGATAATCGTCGTATGCCTCTGCACATTCTTCAGAACGTCAATGAAGACATGCAGGTTATGCATGAGGAAATTTTTGGCCCTATCCTCCCTGTCATGACCTATGCTGATATCAGCGAAGTTCCGGATAAGATTGAACCCCGTCGAAACCCTCTCGCCATGTACTATTTTGGCAAAGATAAAAGTGAGCAAGAGTATTTGCTGAGCCACGTGCAAAGTGGTGGTGTCTGTATCAACGATATTACGCTTCACTATGTACAAGAGGATCTGCCATTTGGTGGCTTTGGTGCTTCTGGTATGGGTGCCTATCACGGTCCGGAAGCTGTCTCTTATACACATCTCCGAGCCCACGAGACCGAGGCTGATCTCG
>CAJXTM010001161.1 GCA_913061385.1 uncultured Rhodopirellula sp.
CTCGGAGATGTGTATAAGAGACAGGGGTTTACCGTTGTTGTACGCACTTACCGTGATTCAACAGATGCCTGATGGAACGTTGCATACGCGAGGTCTCTACATTGGTGACGATCATGACACGTTTTTTCAGGCTGCCGAGTTGGCCACGAAAGTGAATATCACGCATCTTGACCGGGCGCCTCAGCATGTTGTCGCGTACCTCGATCCAGCTGAATTTAAAAGTACTTGGCTCGGTAACAAATCTATTTATCGAACCCGGTTGGCGATCGCGACAGGTGGGCGTTTGACTGTATTAGGGCCAGCAGTCGAAGAGTTTGGCGAAGATCAGCAGATTGATGCCTTGATTCGAAAGTATGGCTATCGAACCAAGGCAGAGATCATTCAGCTGGTTGCTGAAAATGAGGATCTTGCCGCTAACCCTTCCGCTGCGGCACACCTTGTTCACGGATCCCATGAGAATCGTTTCGAGGTGGTGTACGGCGCGGGGAAACTAACTGCAGATGAAATTGCATCGGTGAACTATACCCCCGGCGACATCAATGCATTGATGCAACGCTATGATGTTGCCAGTCTGAGTGATGGCTGGCACCGTGATGTGGATGGCTCTGAGTTTTATTTCATCCAGAACCCTGCTTTAGGGCTTTGGCAGGCCCCGCTTGATTGATCCAAAACGGTAGGCAGCAAATGAGTCACGGACTGCATATTTCCGTGGCAGCGTTCTAGAGTTCCTTGGAAAGCATCGGTTGACGTTTTACGGTTCGGTTTTACGGTTGTATCGACAATCACAAAGTGGGCGCTGGTCGCTAGCCCTTGAGCAAAGGCCACCGGTGGCAGCAGGCACAGTAACAGAACAAAGAATCGAAGCTTTATTTCTTCTGCTTTCTTTTTTTACTGATTTTGCGTTGGGTCCGCATGCTCTATCTACCCGACATGACTCGTGAAAGAGCGACTCGCTGCAACGCACTTTCCTGCGTTGTCGTTGTCTTCACTGTTGTCTGATCATTTGCTGGTGTCCTTGCTCACCTTGCGTACAAATCGCAAGAGTAGTGGGTGAGCAGGTTTCGCCATTTGACCGTGGTTGTAACCGTCGAGCTCATGAAGTGTGGTCTGTTCGTGCCCGGCAATCTTCATCATCCGCCACATGTAGGCGTTTTCTTCGTAACGGCCAAGTAGCTCCAACTCGCGGTCGCCTGTAATCAACAGCAGTGGTGGTGCATCGTCACGTACGTGGAACAATGGAGCCATGTCGTCAAGGATCGGCTGCTTGCCATCAATGCCCCGTTCTTTTCGGACGGTAAAGTGGGTGATGGTGTGGCCGCTGAACGGGATCAGTCCCGCGATTGAATCTGCATCGATGTCGTATTTGGCGAGCCATTTTTTATCAAGACCGATCATGCTGGTCAGGTAGCCCCCCGCTGAATGACCGCTGACGAAGATCTTTTCAGGGGAGCCGCCATATTGCTTGATGTTGGCAAAGGTCCAAGCGACTGCTGCGGCTGCATCGTCGATGCAGTCGACTACTTTTACTTTTGGACTCAAGCGGTACTCCACTGCAACGACTGCAATGCCCTGCTTGGATAGCTGATCTGGCACATCTCTCTTGCCAGCTGTCAGGCCACCACCATGAAACCAGACAACCGTTGGGAAATCTTTGATTCCGACCGGATAGTGAATATCCAAGACGCACATTTTGGAGATATAAGAATCGCTTGATTCGCGATATGCGATAGCCTCGTCTGTTTTATAGTTGGCCGACTTTCCGGATTGCCCATGACTATCAACGGCCAGGAACGCAGCAATGCAAATGGAAAAGACCGCTGCGAATCGGGGTATTGGAGGATTCATGTATGTTTGTTGAAGTCAGGGAGTTCGGACAACCAATGCTCAGTCTAGCGGATCTCGCCGGAGTTTGAGGATGGGCGTGGTTCAGCCTAGAATCAAGCATGCAATCGGGGCTCTCTTTTTGCTTCGGTTTTCCGATGATGCTGGTTCAAGTCAGCCGATGTGGAAAAAAAACTCTCGACGGTAAACCTGTCTCTTATACACATCTGACGCTGCCGACGACTCCTTACGTGTAGA
>CAJXTM010001162.1 GCA_913061385.1 uncultured Rhodopirellula sp.
ACAAAACGCTTTCCCCAAGCCAGAGGAAAAAGTTGATTTTTCCGCTGCTGTTTGCCGCAACGCCCTCGACCGTTGGCTGCAAGCGGGACGAGATCAAATTGTGATCTGTGGTATCGAAACCCACATCTGCATCCTGCAAACGGTTCTCGATTTAATCGCAGAGGGAGCACGCCCATTTGTTGCCGTACAAGCAGTTGGATCACGCAACTGTCTCGATCATGAACTAGCTCTGCAACGAATGCGTGATTCTGGAGCGACCCTGATCAGTGTTGAATCCGTCCTCTTTGAATGGCTGCAAACCGCCGACCGACCCGAATTCAAAACCATCAGTCAGATGGTAAAGTCGTTGTGAGCAAATGCAGATATCTACTATCTGCTGAGCGGAATCCTGAACTCAGCTGTCAACTCGAGCCTGCATAACAATTACGTAATCCATTGCCCCCCCGCGGCAACGAACCCTTGCATTCGCAGCAAACCAAACGTACATCACTAGGCAGGATCCGATGTCTGATTCACTTCATCTTCACGAACTCGGCAAGATGACCGTTTTTTATGTACCATCGCACAAATTGGACGATCTTCGCTTCAACGAAAACAAGCAGTCAGCACGTTCATCAATCCACGAATACCTGATGCATCGTTATCAGGCCTACACGCAGACCCCAACACCAGTAAAAGGTTTCTGGGTCAATCATGAAAACATTCCAGTTCACGATGTGATGGAACGATTTGAAGTTTCGTTCCACGTCGAAGCGGAGTTTGATCTGTTAATCGAATTTCTAGTGAAATTGTGTGAACGCCTGGACGAGGACGCCATTTACGTGACTCGCGGTGATCGCAGTTTTCTTGTAACCCGCACGCAACGTACTTGAAGCGGACTTGAAGCAGACACGCTGAAACATCCCCTATCTAGGAAACACTATTGCCAACGACTTGGGACTCGGCGAATGTCGTGCGGTCCGGTTGGTTCAGGCTTGTCCGCAGAAATGGCGGCCTCCGGATTGGAACCAATGGTGGACGACAGCCAGCGGCCTAGTGAACTTGCCATCAAAGCGGGTAATAAAAACACAACTCCCAGCAGTGCACTAGCCAACAATGCAAACATGAACAGCGAGAATCGACTTGTTGGAACGAAATCACTGAACCAATACGCCATCAGTGAAAGCCCGCAAACCAGTGTTGTCTGAAACATTGCCCAACCACATTGCGTGAGCGCACCATACGCCGCTCTAACCTGCCCGAGACCACGTGCACGCCGGGATCCAAATCGGCTGAGCAGATGCACCGTATCATCCACTGCGATACCCAGAGCGACACTAGCTGACATCACCGATCCGATGTCCAGTGGAATCGTTAACAATCCCATGAACCCAAACAAAGCCACCGCAGGAAACAGGTTGGGAACCATAGCGATCAGGCCTCCCAACAAACTACGTAGCATCAACACCATCACGACGGCGATCACTGCAAAAGCAGTCATAAAACTTCGGAACAGATCACGAAGCAGAATTTCCTGGGACTTCTGCACAATGACAACACTCCCGGTCAGCGAGGCCTGTGCAGGCACTTCGCTTTCAGCAACGACTTGATCAACAACGTTGCGAATGACATTGAGCGAGCCACTGTAATCCTCTTCCTCCTGCTGCGGCATGCGGATGCTAATCCGCCAAATTTCTTTTCCATCATCGCGGGCGATGAACCCTAGTTGCCCAAGAGAAGATTCAGGATCTCGCACCAATTTACGGACCACACTTCGTTGTGTTGTAGCGGCCAAAGTCCGTTTTCGAGAAACCGTCGGCACGAAGGTCATTGCCGACAAGACACCGCCAACATTGTCCAGTTGCAGCAATTGCGAATGTGATTTGGCAACCAGCGCCAACCGACTCAAGGGATCATCATCCTCAGTCAATTCAGGAAAAGTCAGTAGCAGTTCACCCGTCACTGTGGGTGCCACATGATTCTCAAACCATGCATACTGCGTTCGGATATCACTTTTTGGCAGAAACATTCGGGGCACATTCACAGCTGTCTCTTATACACATCTCCGAGCCCACGAGACCGAGGCTGATCT
>CAJXTM010001163.1 GCA_913061385.1 uncultured Rhodopirellula sp.
ACGTAAGGAGTCGTCGGCAGCGTCAGATGTGTATAAGAGACAGCATTTATACCGATTCGGGTACGATGAGGCTCCTTCACAAAGATGGTTTGAAACGATCCAAGTAACACCCGGGCAATCAGTGCGATTCGAAAATGTTTATCTGGAGTCGATTGGTGCGGAGATCCCGACGGAGACGTGGACCAGCCAGGCAATCGAAGACCGTCTAGAGCCTCTTTATTCGCGTCTAAAACTTCCTCAGGGTCGACTCGAACTGATGAGTGGGATCGTTGAGCGACGCGTTTGGCCGGAGGGTACCGTTCCCAGTGGTCCCAGCATCCGGAGCGGAAACCACGCCCTGGAAGCCGCGGGAATCGATCGCGATCAGATTGGCTGCCTGATTCACGCCAGCGTTTGCCGTGATTTTCTTGAGCCAGCCACGGCCTCGCGAGTTCATCACGGGCTGGACCTTCCCAAGCAGTGCTGGGTTTACGACGTGTCCAATGCGTGCCTGGGCTTGATCAACGGCGCTATTCAGATTGCGATGATGATCGAATCAGGAGTGATTGATGCCGGAATTGTGGTCGGCACCGAGAACAGCCGACCTCTGTTGACTCAAACGATTGAGAGCTTGAATCACGACGAATCACTCACTCGAAAAACAGTCAAACCTGCCTTTGCCTCGCTGACCATTGGCTCGGGCAGTTGTGCTTGGCTTTTGACTCATCGCAAAATCTCAAAACGGGGTACTCCCATCCAAGCTGCGGTTGCCGAAGCACGCACGGAATTTCACGACCTTTGCATGAGCGATGATGATGCAGCCGGTGCTGAGATGCAGCCTTTGATGGACACCGATTCCGAACGTCTGATGGCCGAGGGCATACGCACGGGGATCGCCGCTTTCGAACGGCTTCTGGAGACCACCGGCTGGACCCGGGAACAAATCGATCGCTCGATCTGCCATCAGGTTGGCTCGCGTCATCGGGCTGGCATGCTGGAAGCCATGGGACTGGATCCTCAACGAGACAGCATTACGTTTCCTAAACTAGGAAACACAGGATCCGTCGCTCTACCGCTGTCCCTTGCATGGGCCGCCAAATCCGGTGAGCTTAGCGTCAATGATCGAACCGCCCTGCTAGGCATCGGATCGGGAATCAACAGCGTTATGCTGGCGGCACAATGGCAGGACGTTTCTGTGGGCGGCAACATCGAACTGATACAGTCAGATTTGCTGAGCGGACAGCCTTTGCTTTAGATCACCTTGCAAAGCATGCCACTGGGCTTTCCCAACGCAATCTCAGGTTGCCTGACAGCATTCACGGCAATGACTTCGATCGTAATCGAGGAAACCAGCCGAGGAACCACCATCGGCATCCTCGCGACCTAACGCTGCTTGGGACCAAAACTGGATTAGCGGGTTCGAGCCATCCAACGGGAACAGATACCTATCAGCGAAAACGTCCCTCGAGCGGTTCTCTGGTTCGCTCTTGCTGGATTAGCTGGCTGCCGCCGCCACCTTCGCACGACTCAAAGCCTGCTCAACACGATCCATCAGGGGGTCGAGGTTGAGATCATCCGCGACAACTTCAGGCTGCACGGAAAGATGTGAAAGATGAGCTGAATCCTGCTCAGCCACAAAAACGGCGTGGCAATGTTGGCAAGCAACATCACAGCCCATGAGCGAGGCACGGACTTGAATGCGGCGTCCGCAGGTCGGACAAGATTGTGTGAAACGCACTGACATGAAAAGAACTCCGTTCGTCATTTGATAAGCAACTGACTTCCGAGATGGCAAGATAGTAACCCTTATCTGCCCCCAAAGCAAGCTGATTTTCCGGTAGTGAGTTAGGCCAGAACAGTCTGCCAGAGCTAAATGCACACATTTCCGCTGTTTTTAGCCATGAATACAGCACGCAGTACCGTCTCAACTCCCTACTTCCGTCTCAACTCCCTACTTCACGAGGCAAAACCACTCGCAGTTTCGAGCCGAATCGGCACAATCGCCCAAAACAATCCAAAAGCTGGCAATCCAAAAGCTGGCAATCCAAAAGCTGGCAATCCAAAAGCTGGCAATCCAAAAGCTGGCAAT
>CAJXTM010001164.1 GCA_913061385.1 uncultured Rhodopirellula sp.
CTACACGTAAGGAGTCGTCGGCAGCGTCAGATGTGTATAAGAGACAGAAACTAGAAAGAAAACCTAGAACACTGAGCAGCAGGGAGTAGACTACCCCAGTTATGTCCAAAACCGGACATGAGAAAAACGATGAGAATGAATTGTTCGGGGGACCAAATTTTGATCGTGTAAAGCTCACCGGGTTTCCACAGCCAATGTCAGGGTGTAGTGCCTCAGGAGGTCAAAACCGAGAAAAATGGTCTTCATTGCTGGACAGATAATTTGTTTGACGAAAATTCGTGCCATACTTACCATAAGTTTGACGCGGGGCAATAACTGAAGCTCGCAACGAACGCGAGCATTCTGGCCGAAGAACGGCAAGGGCAATTCAGAAGACGCGATTTCGACACCGAAAGCCGCCGTCTGATTTTTGTGGGTCTAACGCTCACAAACGCTACATTCCTCACAAGTGGATGGCTTTTTACCACCCACCACGACGAAGTCACGCAAATCCCTTACATTTATTGGGGTTGGTTAACATTGAGTAAGAAAAAAAAACGCGTTAAGAAACAACCGCTCGGTCGTGACGCCCTACAAGACGTACAAGAGCGTGCCGTTCCCCGTCCTTCTCAGTATGCAACCGGTAAGCCTTCCAACACACCGTCGCAGTCGGCCGGGAGCAAAGTTGATGGCGCCGTAAAAGGAAAGCGTACCAAGAAAAAACCGCTCGGTCGTGCGGCAGTACGAGACGTGTTAGAGCGTGCCGTCCCTCAATCTACTGAGCATGCGACCAGTAAGCCTGCCAAGAAACAGTCGCAGTCGAGTGGGAACAAACTTGATGACGCCACAAAACGGGCGGCGAAACGCAGCCATTCAACTCGCACAAGAAAACGCGCCAATCACTTGATTGCGGCTGAACAGCTTTCCTTGAACTGGAAATGGGTTGCAAGCTCTATCGCGATTTTGGCCGCAACGATCACTTACGCACTTTGGCCGACCCTGACTTGGGCTGAAATGGCTTGGCGAATTGAGCCAGACTATTCTCACGGCTATTTGATTCTACCCCTGGCGTGCATCCTTCTTTGGATGCGAAGAGAGACCTTCCCGGGACTCCGCGAGCGATGTGAACCAGTTGCCCTACTTTTAGTAGCACTATCCATCGCGATGAGAATCGCCGGACGTTTCCTGCACATGGATTTTCTCGATGGGTACTCCCTTGTACCCCTGATAGCTGGACTCGTTTGGTTCTTGTGTGGATACCCTGCTTTGAAGTGGTCCGCGCCAGCGATTGGATTCCTATTCCTATTGGTACCGCTTCCTTACCGATTGGAAACTGGGTTGAGTTGGGAATTACAGGGAGTCGCAACAGGTCTTAGCACGGGATTCCTACGAGTTCTGGGGCTGCCCGCAATCTCAGAGGGTCACACAATTTGGCTGGGAGAAAACCGCCTGATGGTAGCAGAAGCTTGCTCAGGGATGCGGATCTTTGTCGGCTTGCTTGCCCTAGCCACCTTCTGGGCGGCGACTGTCAAGCGTTGCTGGCTAGATCGGTTCATTCTGCTCGGTGCTGCAATCCCACTGGCTTTGCTCGTCAATGCGATGCGAATCACTGTCACAGGCGTGCTTTATACATGGTTCTCATCAGAGAACGCACGTCAAATCATCCACGACTGGTCCGGATTTCTCATGATACCTTTAGCAGCAGCTTTACTATGGTGCTTGAAAACATTCTGGGAAAATCTTTACAGGCCTGTAGAGGTACAAACCGCAGGCGAATCACTCAGACGCACTCAAGACTCACTGCCAGCGACGGCAGAGGCCTAACCACCTCAGAACGCCGTTAAAATTAAACAGTTGATTTTCAGAAACTCAAACAAGGGTTAATCCCGCGTGGGCCAAGCCAAATCCCTCTTAGACGTGCAAACGTCTCACAATCCAGCTCCCAGCTCGGCAAATCCATCAAGTGAGATGCCTAACAACGATGCTGTACCATTTGATCCGCGAGTACTGCTGTCCACATTGCGACACTCTTGGTACTGGGCCGGACCACTGGGCATCGCTATCGCTGTCTCTTATACACATCTCCGAG
>CAJXTM010001165.1 GCA_913061385.1 uncultured Rhodopirellula sp.
CCTTGGAACCAATGCTTCGCAGGCTCAAGTCCGATCGGAAGCAGATTTAAGCAAAATGCGTCGTCTTGATTCTGATCAGTCGATGATTTCACCCGATGTCGGTGTGCCTATCGACGCTGGTGTTTTTCTAGAAACTGGGGTTTGTCCAGAAACTGGAGTGTTGCCTTTAGAATCAGGGGACTCTGTAAACTCGATTAGCGATGATGGGGGCAAGCAGCATGTTGACCCTGATATGTCTGGTTTCTGTTCCCAAAGTGATAGTCAATCTCTTACGCAAGAAATGGAGGTTGGTCTTGAGGTTGAGGATTGGCTCTCGTTGCATGCGACTGATTTGATCCGAAGAATCCAAGCATGGTCAGATGCACTGGCTACAAGAGAAATGCAACTGAACGCGAGGATTTCGCTACAGGAACAGCGCGAACGCAAATATCGGGCACTTTGCCAGAGTCCAGTGTCGCAGGCAGACGCATGTCTCACAAAAGATCGGTGAATCGCCTCAGCGTCGTTCTGTTCACTTGTTGATGCGAGGTACATCTTGTTGTCGTGATGACCGCCGCTTGGTGTTAATCCCGAGTCATGGTGTTGAATCTGGCTCGTGTTGTGTTCAAACAAAGTGCATCGCTCAAAGCATCATGATCTGGTCAGAGGATGCGGTTTGTCGTAACGCCGAATTGGCTCAGGCAATTGGAACAAGGTTGGCGTCTCATGCTCAGCGGAGTCTGTGAGTGGTTCTGCCTAGGATTAGCTGCGACAAATATGCCATAACGAAGGGGATTGACCGCCCCTCCCTAGCGTTCAGTGGGTGGGCGGTCGACGTGGTGCGATTCGAGCTGCTCGCTGATAGAGAGATGCTGTGCCATCTCAAAAGGGTCCGTGCCGGACGCTCCTGTGCATTTTCCCAGAAGTCTTTGGGCTGGTTTTCCTAAAAAATGATGCTGTCCTTAGGCTGATTATCACAGGAGGGCGATTTTGTATTTACGGCTCTTGTTCACGTTGCATTCGTCGGAAAACCGTGTTTTACACCTGTTCGGTCTGCTGCTTGCATTACCGGAATAAGTCGTGATTCAGGGCACTGTGGGGCGGAAATCTCGATGACTCTACTGGTTGGGCGGGCTGGCGAAGCCATGAATAAGTTCAACCATGTTGCTAAAAACGTCGGCATGTTGCAGATAGGCGGGGTGCTGGCGCACAATAATCGCCATTCTTGCCCTTTCAATATTCCACTTTTCCCTGACAGCGGAGACCCCCATGGCTCGACCCGTCACTCTCTTTACCGGTCAGTGGGCTGACCTTCCAATTGAAAAAATGGCTCGCATGACCAGCGAGTTCGGTTACGACGGCATTGAGCTTGCCTGCTGGGGAGACCATTTTGAGGTTGATCGAGCTTTGGCAGAAGATGATTATTGTGATAATCACCGCAAGTTGCTTGATGATGCTGGCTTGCAATGTCATGCCATCAGCGCGCACCTTGTTGGCCAAGCAGTATTGGATAACATCGATGAGCGTCATGAAGCCATCTTGCCGCCATACATTTGGGGCGATGGAGATCCTGCAGGCGTTAACGAACGAGCGATTGAGGAGCTGAAGAATACAGCTCGAGTTGCCCAGAAGTTCGGTGTTGATGTGGTCAATGGTTTCACTGGCAGCAGCATCTGGCATCTCCTTTATTCTTTCCCGCCAGTGTCGCCCTCGATGATTGATGCGGGATTCGACTTGTTCGCTGAGAGGTTCAATCCAATCCTTGATGTGTTTGGCGAGTGTGGAGTTCGCTTTGCGTTGGAAGTGCATCCGACGGAGATTGCATTTGATATTTACACTGCTCAGCGGGCTCTGGAAGCTCTCGAGCATCGACCCGAGTTTGGATTCAACTTTGATCCCAGTCACCTGATTTGGCAGGGGATCGATCCTGTTCAGTTTATCAGGACGTTTTCCGACCGTATCTATCATGTACACGTCAAGGATGCGATCGTGACCTTGGACGGTAAGAGTGGAATCAACGCCAGTCACCTCAACTTTGGTGCTGTCTCTTATACACATCTGACGCTGCCGACGACTCCTTACGTGTAG
>CAJXTM010001166.1 GCA_913061385.1 uncultured Rhodopirellula sp.
CGAGATCAGCCTCGGTCTCGTGGGCTCGGAGATGTGTATAAGAGACAGGGTGATTGTGGTGGCCCCCGCCACAGAGCAGAGCGGGGTTGGTCATACAATTACGTTCCTGACACCGCTGACCTGCAAGTCGATCCACCGCGATGGCCGGCACTGGGCTTGGGCAGTGGACGGATCACCAGCTGACTGCGTCAAACTTTCGATTGGTGAATTACTCAAAGACAATCCGGTCGACCTCGTCGTAAGCGGAATCAACAACGGCTTGAATGCCGGAATCAACGTGCTTTACAGCGGAACCGTCGCTGCGGCCATCGAAGGCGCGTTTTTTGGGGTAACGAGCGTTGCCGTGTCGCTTGAGTACTCCGAAGACTCAGACTTTCAGGCAGCTGCCGTGATTGCCCGAAACGTGATTGGCGGCATTGCCAAGCAACCAGCGGCCAAAGGCGGGCTATTCAATTTGAACATCCCAACGGCTGCCACAGAGGCCCCCAAGGATTTGCGAATCGTCCCAATGGGCCTCGCACAATATGGCCATAGCTACGAAAAACGCCAGGATCCGGCTGGCAGAGATTATTACTGGGCACTTTGGTCAGAGCCAACGCGACCACCGGCCGACCAAGCCGATGTGACCGAGCTACGACGCGGCAATGTGACCCTGACCCCACTAAAATTCGATCTCACAGAGCAGAAGATGCTCGAGAACATGCCCGACTGGGATCTCAAGGGTTAAATGGGATCTCAAGGGTTAAAAAGTTGCACTTTTGCCTCCGCAGAGGGGCCAAGCACTACCATGCCCCGACAATCGTGCAGGCTTGGGTGCTGACAGCGGGGGCAATGTCGTCTCGCCCCTTCCGATAAATAACCATTCGCAGTACGCTTTCGCGATAAATCAAACCATTTTCTGCCTCTCACCACGCGAGTGAACACGCTGATGAGCGTAGCATCGACCGACATTAAAAAACTTGCCGTCGACACCATCCGCACCCTCAGCATGGATGCTGTCCAGACTGCCAATAGCGGGCACCCGGGCACCCCGATGGCACTGGCGCCGGTAGCCTACCAGTTGTTCAACCACGCGATGAAATACGATCCAGCTCAGCCCAATTGGCCGGGACGCGATCGTTTTGTTCTTTCCTGCGGACATGCATCGATGCTGCTTTACAGCGTCCTGCATTTGACCGGGGTAAAAGCCACCGACGAAGCGGGACAAACCACCAACGAGCTATCGATCAAACTGGAAGATATCGAGAAGTTTCGACAAATCGGCAGCCCCTGTGCCGGGCACCCGGAATTTGGTGAAGCAGCCGGAATCGAAACCACGACAGGACCGCTGGGAGCCGGCGTCAGTAACGCTGTCGGCATGTCGATGGCTCAGAAATGGCTAGCCGACAATTACAATACCGAGCAACACCAACTGTTCGACTATGACGTTTACGCAGTCTGCAGCGACGGGGACCTGATGGAAGGTGTAGCTTGCGAAGCTGCTTCCCTGGCAGGCCACCTAAAGCTCGACAATCTTTGCTGGCTGTACGACGACAACCACATCACGATCGAGGGTGATACTGACCTCGCGTTCAGTGAAAACGTTGGCGAACGGTTCGAAGGCCTCGGCTGGAACGTTGTTAAGGTCGATGATGCGAATGACTTGGCCGCCCTAGCCGCAGGGATCGACAATTTCAAAGCATGTAGCGACAAACCGACGCTGATCATCGTCAAAAGCATCATCGGGTTTGGAGCACCGAACAAACAGGACACTCACGGAGCCCACGGTGCCCCACTAGGGTGGGACGAGATCGCCCTAGCCAAAGAAAGCTACGGGCTCCCTGCCGACAAAAAGTTTTATGTACCCGAAGGCGTTCGAGAACACTTCAGTGCGAACATTGGCCAACGGGGAGCAGAATCTTACGCTGCGTGGACTGAGGTCTGGACAGCTTACCAAGCGGCCAACCCCGAAAAAGCACACGAGCTTCAGTCGCTTTTCGATGGCGAACTTCCTGAGGGCTGGGACGCAGACATCCCTACGTTTGAAGCTGTCTCTTATACACATCTGACGCTGCCGACGACTCCT
>CAJXTM010001167.1 GCA_913061385.1 uncultured Rhodopirellula sp.
GATCAGCCTCGGTCTCGTGGGCTCGGAGATGTGTATAAGAGACAGCCATTAGCATGCGGGCTCGCCCGACGACCAATGGATTTTGTTCGGTCGTAGCCAAGCGAAATGCCGCCCTCGTGACCGGAGCAGTTTCCAGAGCTGTCGCGCGAGCAGCCATCAGACGCGAAAAGATGAGCCCAAGCTGCTCGATGTCTGCCTGCTGTGTCTCGCTTTCAATCTGAGCAAGGCGTTCCGCCGAAATGTATGTCAGGGTTTTGCTGGCAGGTACAACAGCCCTCGGCAAGTACTGTGAAGCTGCAGCCTGCGAGACGGGGTTGACCGCGCCAAACGCGTCTCGAACCGGTACTTGCGGCCTGCTATCATTTTGACTGTTGAGGGTAAGCCCCCGGTTACTCGCCTCTGGCACCCGGTTACTCGCCTCTGGCACCCGGTTACTCGCCTCTGGCACACTGCTACTCACACCCAGCAAAGTGCTGCTAGATCCGCGTGCGATGAAATTCCCAACAGTGGGACCAACCTCAGGCGTTAGCAGCGATGCTGGAGTATCTAGATTCAACCTCACACTCTGTTCGGGTGAACTTGCGGCAACCCAGCTCGATTCAGCTAGTTGCTGATCAGCATCCGGCGCCGAGGGTGCGTCATCGATCTCAATCAATTCAGGCTGTCTGGAATTCCCGAACGCAGCAACTGATTCTTGTCTCGAACGGGAAAAAGCAACCGCCTGAACATTACGTTCGCCCTGCTCACGATCTCGCCATTGATCGTTCAACCCACTTCCAACGGCAATGCTTTCGTTAAGCTCTGATTGTTGGGCTTCACCATCGCGAGCCAACACGGAGGGTCCGATATCGTCGTCTCGTTCTACAGCTCGATCACGCGTTGCGCCGCGTCCACGATCAGATGCGGTCTTTGCAATTCTTGTTGTTGGTTCAGTGGCTGGACGATCACGCGGAAATACTTTGACTGTCTCTTCAGGTGAATCACGCCGCATTAAAGCAACGAGTTCTTCGCTGCTGGTCACGATATCGTCTCGATGCACCCAACGATACTCGCCGGAGGGTGGAACGATCCGGTACCACAATTGCGGTCCATCTGGGCCTTCGCGTTCGCTTCGTCCAATCACGGTGACAGGCTCCCCCTTGGCTAATTGCACTTGCCATCGGTAGGTCCGAGCTCGGCCAAGATGTGTTCCAATCCAGGCTACGGTGCGGTCCTCAACAATGATACCTTCCAGTGCACCACTATCTTTTTGAACCGTCTCTGCAGGCACCCAGCAAAAACTTTCCTGAGGGGGGCGGATTCCGAGCCAACCATCGTCTGTTTCGGCATAAACCTGAAGTTCCTGCCCCTGTCTTAATGGGTCAGTGCGGTAGTACTCGTCGGCTGGGCCACAGTGAGCAAATGCTTTTGGCACAGCGATATAAACCGAGTACGGCTCAAAGGTCAACTCGTTCTGGTCGACCAACACCGGATCCTCACCACGGGCCTTCGAGATCCCATCGGATATCGAAAATCCGAAAGTCAAAAGACAGAGGGTGATCAGGTTCAATTGCATCCAGCGGCTGGGTGCGACGCGTCGAATCGGAGGCATCACGGGGTCGTCCTACAATGATTGGTACATGTTTGAGGTCTTTTCCATGTAATCGATAAACAAGATTTTGCTGATCACACAAGAGGAATTGGCAAAAAGCGTGTTTCACGGCGTGACACATCCGTTTTTGGCACTGATCAACATTTACCAACCGGTGATTTGCCCCCTAGAATAAAGGTCATCCACTTCCTGTCCCTCCCAGACTCCTTGGATCAACCGGTAAGCCCATGTCACTCTTGATTAGCTGCGAGGTCGGCGGGAACGAAGTTCCCACGCAGTTAATTGATCCAGCGTTACGTGATCTCCGGCAAGTCAATCCACATCACCCCACACCGACACTGGACCTGGCTTCGCCCGTCGCTCTGCAGCACCATCACACAGGGGCATCTCTGGGCAAACGCGGATCGAGCAAACGAGCACAAAGACTGTCTCTTATACACATCTCCGAGCCCACGAGACCGAGGCTGATCTC
>CAJXTM010001168.1 GCA_913061385.1 uncultured Rhodopirellula sp.
AGATCAGCCTCGGTCTCGTGGGCTCGGAGATGTGTATAAGAGACAGATGCAATACCGCAACTTGACGATCTCAGAAATACGAGCATGCAACGACAGTAAGATTGAACGTGTGCTGGTAGACCCTCGGCTTAGATAATGGTTGTCAATGTGTGTCCACAGGTTGAGGTCGTTTCACGAGATGATGGCGCGGCTGTGAAGTGGTACCTGCAAAGCGGCACGGCAGTGGGCCGCCAGTGCAAAGGCTGTTCTTGGTCACTTCATATGAACAGGTGAAGAAGTCGCGTAGGAATTAACTTAAGCGTGCATCCTTACGTTGCCGCCCGTCGGAGGTGGAGCCATCACGACTGATCTGAGCGTGGTTTATGTCTGGCGGGTAGAAAGCGGTGTAATACAAGACTCGGTTGAAGCGTGGGGGTGGTTCACGGTTGCTGCAGTGAATGGCACGGAGAAATTCAGGAGTCGGTACGAATTTAAATGGAAGTTAAATCTGGGTTGCGTAGCAAAACGAATGGAGCTGTTGTTGAATTGACACAGAACTATCGCAAAGACTAGCACGCCCCTACCACCTGCTGCAGATGGTGGGTGGTCAGACATTGCACATTACCTTTTCACAAGTTTTTCTATTTCACGCAACGGATCGCCAAACGACTGACGCTGTAGGGGGTGAGTTAACACTTTTTTCTCCAGCTGATATGGTAATCCGATGCGAGAGAAACGAATTCAAAAACGTAGACTCAGCGTACAACCACTCGCAATTCGCCGTCTCTTTGCCGCTGACGTGGAATCAGTGACGCGTCAGTGGGGCCGGAGGTACCGGCTTTGGTGGGGGCAGTTCGGGCCGCACAGTTTGCGCCGCACTGCACTGGTCATTGTGTGTCGGCTGGGCAGAGGCCAGTCAGTGGCGTCGTTGTATCGCCTGATCTTGAATTGCGTACCGCAATTACTGAAACAAACACGACGCCAAACCCAACGAAAATTGAGCGGCCAGTATTTGGGCCGCACATAATTTGGTTTTAGAGTCGCACTAGTAATGGTGGCCCGGTAAACCTTGGCGGCCATTCCGGTCACGTTGGCACCACCGTTTTGACGGAGAACGGCGGCGGTTCATCAGACCCCGGGGTGATTACATTTACCGCTCCGGGTCAGGCGGTTCACGCACCTCGTCGGGATCGCGATCATCACACTGAATGCAGCGATAATCTGGCCGCAAAAGGCGTTTCGAAAAAATTGCGGCGTAGAGGTTCGGTTTTCGCGGCGAATCGTTCTCGAACGGTTGCAACGCCGCTCAGTCCCAGCGGAGGTTGTGTTTGTTTGACCATTTCGTTGAGAGCTTCTGTCTCGCCTGTCATCCGGGTTTAATACTGAACTACAACGCTTCCTGTCACGGACAAGAGTCTGGTTTAGCTCCGGGGCATACTGCATACTCGCTTGGCTGACGAATCAATGAATCGTTTTCCAGCAGGATGAATGGATTCCACGAGATGTTCCGTGATGGTGGCAGGAGATACCGTCAAGGGTGTTTGGATGCATAACTGGCCGCAATGTGACATGTTTGTTCTGCGTAGAAATTTTGTTTCGCCCGTTGGGGCATTTGGGAAGACATACTGTCTTATGCGACTGATTTAATCACAGAACACTTGCTGAATAGCCTCATTATGAATTGCCGATCGCTTAGCATTCTTGCGCGCACTATCGTCACAACCGGGATGATCCTTGTTTTCGGGGCGTGCGTTTCAGCACAAGACTCCGAATCTTGGATTCGTCACTCAGCGATCTCGCCAAACGGGAAGTGGATTGCGTTTGGCTTTCAGGGTGATTTGTTCACGGTGCCCACAAAAGGCGGTCTGGCTCGTCCTTTGACCGTGAATCCGTCATGGGACGGGTATCCGACGTGGTCACGGGATGGATCGGAGCTTGCCTTTGCCAGCGACAGACACGGCAATCTTGATTTGTTTTTGATGCCAGCAGAGGGTGGTAAGGCTCGACGGCTGACGTATCACAGCGCTGATGACATTCCTGTCTCTTATACACATCTCCGAGCCCACGAGACCGAGGCTGATCTC
>CAJXTM010001169.1 GCA_913061385.1 uncultured Rhodopirellula sp.
AAACCATCTTTGTGAAGGAGCCTCATCGTACCCGAATCGGTATAAATGCGAAGGTTGCTATCAAAAAAAGCCAATGCTAGCACTGCCTGTAGTGCTATCGCTGGCTGTGAAGCGAATATGTAGAAAAGGTTTGGATCAGGGGGAATGGGAAGCTAAATTTCCCGTCAATCAAGGGTTAGGCTACGTTGCCTTGCCCGGCTAGGCTTTTTATCGGTGATTGTTAGGAGCGGGGTGAGCTGAGGAAATCGTTGGCCTTGTCGGCTTTTTCGCGTAGAACGCGATCAAACCGCAGTCATTTGTTTTCTTTGGAACACCAAGAACGGAGTCTGAGCCCTTTCACGAGGGCTCGGTAGTTTCTGGCAAACCGGTGTTGAGTTTGGTGATGCGGGACGAGTCTGCATCAACATTTTCATTCGCGAATTCGAAGAGGACCTTTCGGATGTCGAATAAACCACTGATCGGGATGAACGCCGATTATCGGGCTGCTGCCCGTAGCATGCCTGCTTACAGTTATGTTGCGGCGGGGTATTTTCAGTCGATCATTTCGGCTGGCGGGATTCCGGTAGTGTTACCACCCATGGATGACCCAGCTGCGATTTCGCAGGTGCTGGATCAGCTCAATGGTTTTGTCATGATCGGCGGTGCTGACCTTGACCCACGAAATGATGGTTTCATGCTTCACCCAAGTGTGCGACCTCTTGATCCTGTCAGGGAAGCCTGTGATCGGCTACTCATGGCAGACATCGCTGAGCGACGGATGCCAATCCTCGGGATTGGTACTGGAATGCAGCTACTCAATGTGCAGCAGGGTGGGAATCTTTTCTTGCATATCAAGGAAGATCTTCCCAGTGCCGTGCCGCATCATGATCCTCAAGATGCCAATCACAGACACACATTGGATGTCGTTAGTGATTCGTTGATTGGGCGAGTTTACGGTGACGGTGAAATCCGTGTCAGTAGTCGACACCACATGGCGATCGATGAAGTTGCTCCGGGTTTCCATGTCACTGCAAAGTGTCCCGATGGAGTTATTGAAGCCATCGAAAGTGAGATGATGGATTGGTTTGCCGTTGGAACACAGTTCCATCCAGAGTGTGGTGCTGCATCAGCTTTGGACGTTCGCATCTTTGAAGAATTTGTTGATGGAGTAAATCAACGGATTGATCAAGATCTGCGTTTGGTCGCATAGCCAAATATGTTATGTTACTCAAATCCCAGTCAAAGCTAGTCTTTGACGAACGTTAACCAAGTGGTTGCGTTTTCAATCAAACCTTTCCAGCGAGCCAACCTTGCGAGCTGTTCAATTGATAGACCATCCCGCTGAGGAGAGTCGAATCACAAGGATGTGACACTAGCCGAGTCGTTTGTGAGTGTTTCGGTAGTCATGTCACAGCCCAGCGCACGGATTCGCGCGATTGCCGCAGGCAGGATGCCAACGCGGAAGTGACCGACCACACCACCGAAGCCCGTGATCACGGAAGATCGTGGCCTGATGCAGGAAGCACTGGGTCCGCACTACGAATCGGATAGGCGAAAAGTCAGGATTGACTTTGAGGCCGGACGCGCGACGAGTCGAAGCGCGTCCGGCCTTTTTTCGTTTTTTTAAAACGCTTCCAGTGCGTTTAATAATCCCCGTGAGCTGCACTCGAGTCTTGATGTGCTCAGTGTTCGGTTGTGAATTGTCAGTCAGAGGGTGCCTTTGCGAATCAATCCTTATCTTCCCAGATGCGTGGACAGTGAGCAGGCCAAGCAGGAACGTAAGGGATCGGTCGTTGTGAAGCTCCTCGAGGCGGTCAGTGTTCTGATCTGCGTTCTGCTGGTTGTGCAGATGAGTTGAGCTTGGTTGCTATGGTGGGAGTATGCAAGTGTTCCGGCGGGAGTCGGCAGTTTTCCGTACTTGGCATTTGCCCAGCGGATGACGCAGGTGGCAGCGGTTGGATGTGCAGGTATCTTCGCCATGTGGTTGGCGTATTGGAGCGTCCGTCGGGTCAGGTCAAGTCAGGCTGGTATGGGGCTGTCTCTTATACACATCTGACGCTGCCGACGACTCCTTACGTGTAG
>CAJXTM010001170.1 GCA_913061385.1 uncultured Rhodopirellula sp.
GAGATCAGCCTCGGTCTCGTGGGCTCGGAGATGTGTATAAGAGACAGCTATTACGGCGAAGGACGTTTTTTTATTCTGGCAGGAAAAGCGTTTGCAGAATCCATGCTGCAGCTTTTGGACGAAAATGTCTCTTCTCAATCACAGTGAGATTTGATTGCAACGTAACACAAAGTGATATCAGCGAGTTTGTGTTGCTCACGGTGGCACTCACTTGGCGATGCGAGGTCGTTGCATTTTGGATGCATGCTGGAAGAGCAGATTGGTGTACGTGTAAGACTCTTGGGGAACGTGTCGGTGTTGATCCCGGTCCCGGTACTCGAATACTTCGTAGCCATATTCCAACAGCAAATCTACATTCCGTCGGCTCAGTCCGTTGCCAGTTGATGTGCAGACATGGTCTCCCATTTCCAGCACAATCGTTGGATGACAACGCTCGATGGTATCTGCCAATCCCTCAAGCACTGGAATCTCTGCGCCCTCTGTATCAATTTTCAGAAAGTCAGGATCGCCGTGTTGGGTTGCAAAGTCATCCAGCTTAACTGCGTGAACCATGGTTTTTCGAACCATGGAGTCGAAGGAGTCCGGTTCGTATTCGTCTCCAATCACGAAGTTTAAACTGCTGCGTCCAATTTCCTGTTCGATGAATGCGAGTGAACCGGTTTCTCGGTAAGCAGCAGCTTTGCAACATGTGATGTTGTCTCGTCTTGCTGCATTTTCGGTCAGCACCTCGTAGGTTGCCGCTGTTGGTTCAAACGCGAATACGTGGCCTTTTGGACCTACCAGCGATGATGCGAGCAGGCTGAAATAACCGTAATGCGAACCGACATCATAGAAGGTCATGCCGGGTTCAAGGCAATCGATGAACATCGAGGTGACGTCGTCCTCAAAGTATCCGAACTTTCCTAATCGACCGGAAACAAATTCAGGGAAGACGACCGACATTTCTTGGCCCCAGAACAGTGGCACCGAGACTTTGCAGGCTTTCCCGAGCCATTTTGCAGCTTTCTTCTCAATTCTTACCTTAGCCCAGCGGGGTAAGTTGCGAATGTGGCGCCGTTCATTTTGCTGAAGCCAATGTTGTTTGACTTCGTCCCGATCCGTCATTGTGGCCGAACCTCATGTTTTGAAAGAGCGATCCGATGCAGAAATAATGCAAATTTGGGATCACTGTCAATTCCGAAACCGTCCCGTTGACGGGTCTCCGACCTCACCGAGGTATTCGGAATTGATGGCCGATGTCGTGCCGGGGGACGATTTGCTGCTCATCTTAAAGCAGGAATTTGGTAACGGCGTCTGTAAAAGGGCCGTCCGTAGTTCTTCACTGAGTAAGCAAGCTGCAAATGCCAGCATTTACTTTTGCTGTTGGCCGTAGATGGGTGGCGCCCAACCTTTGGGAGTACGGCCTTGAGGGCGGACCCCTTCAGCATTAGCTGGGATGGGGTGATCTGCTGCCATTTTTAACGGCAGGTTATCGGGTAGGTGTTTGATCTCAAAATCCTTGTACTGGATGGTCATTGCTGGCCCCACATGAACCTGAACTGCAAGCACGCCTTCCAGTTTTCGCCCCAGTTCATCAAGGTCAATGAGGTCAGTGGTTTTGGTTCCGTCGATCCAGTGGCGGTGATGATTGCCTTCGACAAGAACGCGGTACTCGTGCCACTCGTCAGGAGCAAAGTTTGGAACCGGCCAAGTGCTGGTAATCCAACTCTGTCCCTGTGGGTCAATGATGACTTTGTCACCAGTGCGAGCGAGGATTCGACGCCCTTTCTCTTCATAGAGCATGCCGTTGTACTGAGCATTGTCTGCCACAATATCGCATTGATATCCCGTCACAACGTCCAGCCCGAGATCAGGGCGAGAGGTGCCGCGATATTGGATTCCGCTATTTCCACCCGGCGTCACTTTTACTTTGACGCGAAGATCAAAGTTGCGAATGGTTGATCCTTTCCATGTCAAAAAACGGTTCATCTTCAGCGAGCCGTCTGTGGTTCCGGTGATAGCCCCATCCTTGACCTGTCTCTTATACACATCTGACGCTGCCGACGACTCCTTACGTGTAGA
>CAJXTM010001171.1 GCA_913061385.1 uncultured Rhodopirellula sp.
GGCTCGGAGATGTGTATAAGAGACAGCTCTTTGGTCAGCAACCGCACAATACGCAAGCCATCGGAGGGTTGGCTCCGCAGGGATACCTATTGATTGATGAAGATGAATTAATTGTGCCTTGTTCAACAGCCTACCCCGCTAGGCTTAGTCGACTCACAGGCGAGTTGATCGATTTTGAATTGCCATCGGCTGGCCGTTATCCTGGAGGCTGGTTTGCTGCCCTCGATCCTGACCAGGCAAGGGCGTTGCGGAGAGGTAAGCTCACGTTTGATGAGACGATCAACAGCCAAAAGCATGAGGATAAAGTGCATCGTGGGCAGGGAGGGGTCGCGGAACTTAGTCGAGAGATCAGAACTCCCACCCAGACGCTGAGTTTTGATCAGCCAAAGGTAGATGCCAAAGGTCCTGTCCATGCGATGCTGATCGCTGACAACGCACTCTTTGTTGTAAACAAAAATGGTGAAATTCGCTGTTACCGTGACAGCCAGAAAATTGCCAACAAACCAAGTGTCGCACCAGCAGTCCAACGCACTCAGTTGCAAATAAGTCCTGCCGCAAAAATCGAAGCCGAAACAATCATTCAGAAAGCTGCCAGCAAGCATGGCATTGCAGTTGTTTTCGGACTCAGTAATGGTGAGCTTGCAAAAGCATTGGTTGACGTTTCACAGTACCATGTTGTGGTGTTGGACGATCAACTGGAACGGTGCCAAACCTTGCGCAGGGAGTTAGATTCAGCCGGTGTCTATGGGACCCGAGCGGCTGTCATTCATTGTGATCTGGGAAGTGCTTCATTGCCGCCCTACATGACAAGCGTGATGGTCACAGAGAGAAAGGAGTTGCTGAAACCACCGTCGCTTCAGACCCTCAGGCCCTTTGGAGGTGTTGCGATCAACGTCATCCGGGCAGGGCAGGCTACCGATGATTTGGGACAGAAAGGCTTCACGGTTAGTGAAGACGCTGATGCTATCGTTGTGGAGAGAGGCGGAGCACTGCCCGGCGCCAATGAGTATGCCGGCGACTGGGCGCTCAGCGAAGATCAGTTGGTCAGGTTTCCACTGGGAGTGTTGTGGTTTGATGACACGCTGGCTCATTTCAAGCGTTCGCCGCAGCCCCGTTTCAATCAGGGAGAAATGATATCCCGGCCCAAGGATTGGCGGGCACCGCGGAGCAAGGGGAACAACAAGGTTGATTACCCACTGCTGCCTCCGGTGTTGTCTGATATTTACACCGGACGTGTTCTTGATGACAGCGAGCGTAAGGATCTTCGTAGTCAACTCACAGCGACTTCTCCTTCGATTGCTGAACCGAGCCAGTATCGACCACCGCGCCAGCAAGATGACTGGAAGCCAAAGCAGCCCGTGGTGGGGCAACGAAAGAACCCGATTACTGGTGAAATGGAACCGCGGGTATTTCTCAAAACCTACGGATGTGATGGTGGGGTGGACTACGGAGACTTGTACACTCTGCGAAGCGGCACCGCAGCTTTCTATGATAAAAAAGTCGAAAGTGGGACCGTCTTTTTGAGTGGGCCCCGCAGCGGTTGTACCAACAGTATTATTCCATCCGGCGGTGTGCTGAATGTGCCTTATTTCTATGAAGGCTGTACCTGCAGTTACCCATTGCCGACCGCGATGTCGCTGGTGGCGATGCCGGAGCAGCACGAGCAGTGGGCGTCCTGGGGTAAGAGTGAGATTCCGCCCGGCAAGATCCAGCGGATCGGGATAAACTTTGGTGCACCGGGGGACCGCATTTCAAGAAGCGGCACGCTATGGCTTGATTATCCTTCGGTGGGCGGGCCGTCACCGATCTTCAATGCGAAGGCTTCGGGAATGACCCGTTATCGTTATCAGCACAGCCTTTGGATGAAAGGTGATGCCAAGTATCCGTGGGTCAACGCCTCTGCGGTTGAGGGTTTGCGTGAATTTACAATCACCGGTCTCAAGCCGGGGAACTACACAGTGCGGTTATACTTCAATGAGCCGGATTCACTGGCTCCTGGTGAACGCGTGCAGAGCCTGTCTCTTATACACATCTCCGAGCCCACGAGACCGAGGCTGATCT
>CAJXTM010001172.1 GCA_913061385.1 uncultured Rhodopirellula sp.
CGTGTGGTGACATAGTTGGTTACATCCATGTACTGATCCCTCCAGCGTCCGATGACGTCGAAGTTCTCCAAAGCGATTCCAAGTGGATCCATCTTCCTGTGGCAGCGATTGCAACTGGCGTTCTCTCGATGCGCATCGATCGTCTCTTTGATAGTCTCGGTTTTCGTCGGTGGACTGAGTGCTGCGATTTCCAAGTCTGCCGGTGTCTCCAGGTGATCACCGTAGAAGCTTTTCAGTACCCATGCTCCACGGTAAAACGGATTGGTGTATTCCCCGTTGTTGGTTGTCATCAGCATGAAGCCGGCCTGTGAAAGCAGGCCTCCGCGGTATCGATCGTTTTCGCCCAAAATCACTTTGGAGAATTCCGAGTTAATCTCTTTGGGCCTGTAATCGATCGGTGACACTTTACTTGCCCCCGGTCTCTTGCTCGGTTTTGCGACCGGGTGTCCTTCGAGGTGATAAATGTAGTTGAGCTCTGGTGTAATCATTACAAAATCGGAATCGATGAAGTTCAGCAGGCTCAGATTGCTTGAGAGCACTTCCTTGAAAAACTCCACCGGTTCTTCTTTGATCTGATCTCGGACAAGGTCAAATTCATCAACTGTGAAGATGCTTACATCTGGTTCGATGATCTTTAGCTTTCCAATATCGAGCCATTGATGGACATAGTCTTGGGAAAATCGATCGGCTTTTGTGTCCTTCAGCATTCGGAGCGTCTGCTCGCGTCGGACTTTGGGGTCCGTTAGCTTTCCCTGTCTCGCCAATCCAATAAGTGTCTCGTCAGGCACGGA
The DNA here is from genome assembly GCA_913061385.1 of uncultured Rhodopirellula sp. Lineage (GTDB taxonomy): Bacteria > Planctomycetota > Planctomycetia > Pirellulales > Pirellulaceae > Rubripirellula. The sequence continues at coordinate 792 of CAJXTM010001172.1, forward strand.
GTTCCATAGGAAATACGACATGCGTGCAGCGATCGCGTACTCATCCAGCAGACCCGATTCGCCTTCCTGCTTAAAAAGGAAATTCGGGGAACATAATATGCCACGAATGCCTGCTTGCAGAGCGGAGTAGCTGCTTCGGCCCAGGGCGAATTCCTTCTTCGCATGGGCATACACTTGCTGCATCTCAGCGTCGGTGACGGGACGGCGAAACAGTTTCTGTGAAATCCGTTTCAGGATGGACCGACATGTTTCAAAGCCCGCAGAAGCAACGGTGTCTTTGCAGTAGGTTGTATAGAAGGCCGTCTTCGGCGGCCAAGACTCGTACACTGGCCCCCTGATGGTCGCTTTCTCAATGCAGAACATCCGCTGAGGTCCGCCCCCTTTGACCGAATTGCATCTCAGCACGATTGTGTCATCGGATGAAAGACGCGTCGTGAACCCTTCACTGGGATCGAAGTCCTGCCAAGCAGCATTTTTGCCAATCACTGTCACAATGCTTTGGCCTGCTCCAGCGCTCTTTCGAAGGAAGTAGCTCATTGAATGGCCAACTGGTGACGCATCCTCGATATCACTATGGAAAACGTCTTTGACAGCCGGCAATCTTTCTTCAGTACGGCTGCCGGGCACAAGCTGGGCCGTGATATAGAATCCTTGTGGGACAATCTGATAGACACCGCTCGTTCTGACCGACGGGTTGATTTTTATTTGGGTGGCAGGTGCCGCAAAAACCAGCGGGCGAGAATCCCTTTCAAGAGACGGGGCAAATCCATTGGTGTTGTCTTTGTGGCTGAGCGTATCAATGTCTGTGTTTTTTGTTGAGTAGACAACGACGCTTGGAGCAGGTTTGTCGCTGACTACGCTCTCGGCAATCCGGTTTGCGACGTTAAAGTACGCCTCCATATCGACCACGGACAGATGCAGGTTGTCTGCATTGTTGTTAAAGCCAGCCTCGATGTTGTCGAGTGGTAGTTGGTCGAGTAGGGAGAATTCTGTACCAAAGACATCGTTGACGGTGTTTTGATACTCAATTCGGCTTAACCGCTTGAGCATTCCCGGTTTCTGCTTTTCTGCAAGCACTCGCAATTGGTTGCCTAATATCTTTTGCAATAATTCGACCTGGCCGCCTTGCGGATGTTTCGCCGCTTCTTCCGGCGGCATCTCACCATTCTCAATCGCGGTGTAAATGTCCTCCAGCAGGCTTGCGTCCTCCCATCGCTCTTTATCCTGTCTCTTATACACATCTGACGCTGCCGACGA
>CAJXTM010001173.1 GCA_913061385.1 uncultured Rhodopirellula sp.
TGCCTCCCCCACCCATTTGGGCGTGGAGATGCTGAGGTATTGCGGATAGCAGACAGCTAAGGAGGAGAGCCCGGTAAAATACCGGTGACCTCATTCCCGTCCGGGAAGCAATGGAGAAAAATTTCAGTAGGGTCAATGAACGTTGCGGCATACTCGTGGAACCAACAGCGCGAAAGTCTTGTTTTCCGGTCAGTGGAGTCGGAACTCCGTCTACGGCTTCCGGTAACTACCAGTGCAGGCGGGATGACCACAAGTCGGATTTGGACGGCTGGAGAGTGAATCGCTGCGGGATTAGTAAAAAAATAAAAAACACGGGTTTTTTCGCTGAATTATAGTTTCACGATCTGGCGTGTTTCACGCTCGCGCTCAAGCCCCCATTGCTTTTCATGCTATTGGAAAAGGCAGCGAAGCAAGACTGCCGGGGACCAACACGTAGCACGCGAGTGGGTTGACGGTGCGAGCAGGAATGCAGCAGACAGGAAGCCAGCAGACAGGAAGCCAGCAGAGATGCGACCTGCATTCGGCGGAAACATCAGGTGGAACTTGCGTGGGTCCCGCTTTTAGCATTTGAAAAATAACCAATGCCATGCTAGCGGGTCGCGATATTGCCGCGATGATTCGGATGGCTACGCGATGCACGCGTCGTGATCAGGGAACGCGTTTCAAGTCGCAAGAGGGCAAACCGGGCGGCTTATTGCAAAGCTAGTTTCTGAACAGGAGTGCCAAGTTTCAGGTCCACGCTTTGGATGGGGAGTTCAAGCCAGTCGGTGATCAGCATTCGCTGGACCAAAGGTTCATCAAGATGCTTGTGCACAATCGTCATGAGGCGGTCACGAATCTGATTTTGGGTGGGGTCTTCAAGCCACTTCTGATCCACCTGCCTGAGAGTTTGTTCGGCTGTTTCGCGAATTTGCATCCGCATCATGTGAAGTCGTTCTTCGCCGTGCCGCTGCTTGGTGGGGTCAACGACGGCATAAAGTTTAAAGTGGTAAACCTTCGTTAGATCTTCGACGGGCTGAAAACGATAGCTACCCATTTCAACCACAGTCGCGTCGAGGTCGCTCAGTCTGGAAACTCGACTTCGCACGTATCCGATCACCGCCGCGTGAACGACAACCATCATGACGATGAGGAATGCGCCCCAATAGCGACGAATAATATTCACGGCAACAGTCTCGGATGCGATGAAGGGAACGCACGAAGAGGTGCTGCTGTGGCTAGCAGGCCGTTTCGTACCGATTGCAACGATCAGACGGATTCCGGGTCAGACCACTCTCACCCTTTGGAAAAGCCTAGGATACGTTTTTGACCTATGCGGGTGATTACTTGGCATCGCGTGCATATTTGCTGTGCTGTCATGGAAAAATCCCTCTTCAGCGATGCAAATGCAAGATTTCGGTATAGTTTTGGTGCCGAGGGGCTCTGGATGACGAACATCGTATTGTCCGGAACGAGCCCCATTCAATACTCAAGTCCGCGTGCTCGTTTTCCGAGGGGTTCTAACGATGGACCGTTTAAAGCAACCACAATCGGTTCGCGTGTTCATTTTTACCAGCCCCAAGGCTGGCAGTGGTGTCTGTCGTGAGCAAGTACCACGTCTGGAGAGGCTGCTGCGTGGATTGGGGGTTGCAGTTCAGGTGGTGCACCAAGTCGATCAACTGCGGTGTCTGGTGAGCCAAGCTGGTGCAGAAACTGGGCAGGGGAACACGATCGTCGTTGCCGCTGGCGGTGATGGGACGCTTTCTCTGGCGTGTGCCACGTTATTCTTGTCTCCTGAAAAGCCCAAAGTACGCGACCTTTTGGTGCTTCCGATGCCGTTGGGAACCGAGAATCTGCTCGCCAGACATTTCGGGCAGCTTGCAGATGCCACCGCAATGCTTGAGACGATTCGCCATGGGCAGGTTTTCAAACTCGATGCGGGTTTGGCAAATGGCAAGCCGTTTTTGATCATGGCGACCTGCGGATTTGATGCGGAGGTTGTTCGTGAGATGCACGAGCGACGTGAGGGGCACATCACTGTCTCTTATACACATCTCCGAGCCCACG
>CAJXTM010001174.1 GCA_913061385.1 uncultured Rhodopirellula sp.
GATCAGCCTCGGTCTCGTGGGCTCGGAGATGTGTATAAGAGACAGGTGCTACTCAGTTCGGTCTTGCAAATCACATCCGAAGTTGCATTAGCAGCGCCATAGGCTTTACTTCCCCTGTTTTCAAAGCTGCCTTCAAACTCGCCCAGCAGAGGTTTGATCAATTCCATTGGAGAATCTTGGATGACCGCAATCCCATCGGTCACGCGGCGCCATCTTGCCTTGCCCTGGCGTAGAGCGAGGTTGTGTGTTTCGTGGTAAAAATCTTGGTCAATCTGAAACACATATCGGTAGTTGATTTTGTTCCATTCTTTACTTTCTTCCGGAACGATAGGCCGCTGCTCACGAGCTGTAAACAAAAGCAGATTCTGGTTGATTGGCTCCACGTCAAATTTGACTTGCCACTCTTGCCGTGTTTCGTTTCCAGCCTTTTCCGTGATGGTTTCAATGAATTCTGTAGGCTTGCTACCCTGGACGATTTTTTTCGTTCGAGTGATGACCTCACCATCGGCATTGACTTGATCCAGACTCCATTCCCCGGGTATCAGTGACATTCGTTCATCAGGCTCGGCAGCAGCCACAATCCCGCAAGTAAAACAGGTCGCAGCAAGCAGGATAGCTGTTCGTTGTGCAATCACCAGTTGATCTCCAGATTCGATAGTTGTTATTGAAACATGATATTCTTGATGGCCGATAGAAAAGTCAGCCGATTGCAGAGTAAAGCCAGATGAGACCACGAAGACATTTCCCAAATGGAATCACACGCTTTACATGTCAGTGCGTTGATACTGTGAGCGGTACCTTAATCAATGGTGAAAATTCACTGGCTGGCTGCGGTGGATAAAAAAGTCCAATCGAGCTTCACACTCAGCAAAGCTGAGACGGAAAGATTCTCAACACAACTGCTTGGACTTAGTGACGCAGTGCGGTATCGGATCTTCACTGACGACGCGAAAATGTCGTTTTGTAGGAGTGACGCTCGCTGCAGATCGAGGGAACTGCTGTGGTCACGCACGAATCGGGTAGAACTACATCTTGTTGTCTTTTTCATGCTGAATATTAACGATGCTCTCATGCCCTACCGAAGAGTGTTTCACTCACTTGAGAAGCGGTCATGGGTCGTTGAGCCCGCAAAGTACGACCCTGAGGATAAGTGCTCTGGAGCATCGCACCAGCGAGGTTGCTTAAACACAGAACCAAAGTGGAAGCAAACCACCTGATCCATCGCTGATCCATCGCTGAACACATTGCTGAAAAAGATTGCTGAAAAAGATTGCTGAAAAAGATTGCTGAGAGCAAAATGGATGCGTTAGTCGCAGCATGCACAACCACGATCGTGAACAGATCTTTGTGGTAATAAAACCAAAGATTGGTCAGCACGATCCAAGGTAACCTCTCACTACGCCCTCATTTGAAGACTCTTTGAATCTCCTGCTGCCGCCAGATTTCAATCGGAGTTTTTGATGTGACTCGAGGCGATTGCAAATTGGCGTTGTTTTTATCATGCCGCGGATATTGCGTTCTGCCATAACCAAAAGAGTCCATCTCGAGACAATGCGTCACTGGAGGGCATCGCTGCGAGTGAGAAACGCGTACGCATCGCGCTGACGCAGTTTGCTGTGTATGGCGTGAGCGGAGTGAGTCGCATCACGATCAGGACCATCTTTGCCCGGAAGGAAATCTGCATAGTGAAAATGGTAGACATGTGGAAACCCAAAATGACGACGATCGACGTCCAACGAAACCAGCGGGGCATAGGATCAGCATCGAAAGTACTTAATAGAAATGAGTCGGAATATTGTCGCAGGAAAATGCCGCCAGTTCGGTTCGGAGATATCATTCCACCTGCTGGACAGGTCGCGTGCGGATCCCCCAGCACCAGTTCGGTGCTGATCTCGCGTTGAACGAGTTTGTCGAACGCTGGTGTCGCTTCCAAACTGTCGCGACTTAGAACCATCTGTCGCCAATTGATCCGATCAACGGGGTTTCGCATGATGATGAGTTTTGCATCAGGACACGTGCTGTCTCTTATACACATCTCCGAG
>CAJXTM010001175.1 GCA_913061385.1 uncultured Rhodopirellula sp.
TCTACACGTAAGGAGTCGTCGGCAGCGTCAGATGTGTATAAGAGACAGCGTCAATTGTTCCCATTGCTCAGGCTCAATACGCGACATCAGGATCGTGATGATCACGACCGGGATGATAAATTTGATTGCACCGAGTGCAATGGAACGTTTGGAACTCCCCATAACGGGAGCCTACCACCGGCTAGTTTTTGAACCAACCCCGTGTGGAAATGCCGCATTTTTAGGCACAAAGCTCATTTCCCTATCGCGGTTTTGCCGAGTTGGCGTATTCGTTGCCTGCCAATCTGGTTCCCAATCCAAAAGGGCGTGATAGCAATGGCAGCCAGTACGACATCATCTGTCATTTGGAGGGCAAGTCGACCAATTGCGGCCTCGAGACCCAGGTACTTAGCCTTTGGAACTGCTGCTGTGTCCGACTGAATTCATGAATGCGTGGGGTGTCATGCCCGAATCCGGGTGGCTTGCTAGCATCTAGGGGCGTCGTTTTTTGACGTTTTGCCTTTGTTTCAGGCAATTCAGCTAAGTTTCAGGGACAACCTTGCGAAAAAAGGTAAAAGACAATATTCTGCTACTCCTGCAGCAGCAGAGATGCAAAATATCCACACCATCGTTTGGACTGAGTGAATTACCCATGACCATGGACAGCAGCCTCAAGGTTAAAGCCGGGGCTATTCGGGCACGAAATGTACTAACAAGGGCAGAGCGAATCGCTCGCCTGCGAGAACTTGATCGCTTCGACGAAGAAGCGAGCGTTGTCGGCATGCCCAAGGTGCGTGTTGTCAAAGTTTCTCTCAAGAAGAAAAAGAAAGTGAAAAAGGCGGAAGACGAGAAGTAGTCTTCGAGCCTCCAACAATATTTTCTCTGCGAGCCGGATGAGCGTTCCGCGACGCCATCCGGCTTTTTTTACGCACCTATTGTTGGTCTGGCCCTGTTTACCTCGCTCAGCCTATTTTTGGGAAGAGTTGATAGACCTGCTTCATCCTCTTCGTTTCAGTTCGCATATTTGTTCCCCTTGCGTTAATGACTTACCGTTTTTTCGGTGGAATAGCCAAGTGGAAGCTCTGCCTTACGATCGGGACTGTTTAGAATAATTTGCTATGACGAATACCCTTGAAGAGCCTCCGCAGGCCGATTTAGACGATGGTCTGGTGAAGGCCGAATCCTCTCTTGACCCGCAGAAAATTCCTCATCCCGAGGCGACCAGACCACTCAAGGTCCAGTGGCAGTATGCGATCGTTCTCTCGCTAGTTCATGTCGTGGCCCTGTTTGCATTCGTCGGTTGGTTTTTCACTTGGTCGGCGCTAATCATCGGTATTGCTGGGCACTTCGTGTTTGGCATGCTCGGGATCACGATCGGATATCACCGTTTGCTGACACACCGGGGGTTCAGCTGTCCTGTCTGGCTGGAGCGGTCTCTGGCTGTACTTGGGATGTGTAATCTGCAGGACAGTCCAGCTCGTTGGGTGGCCATTCATCGGATGCACCACCAGCACAGTGACAAACAGCCTGATCCGCATTCACCGCTGGTGAGCTTCCTTTGGGGACACGTCGGTTGGGTCGTCTGTCGGCATCAGGAACTTGATACGACGCGACACTATGAACGGTATGTTCGTGATTTGCTTCGTGACCCGTTTTACCTCCAGTTGGAACGCCGGCAGGGTTGGTTTTTTGTCTTCGTCGCTCATGCTGTTGTTTTGAGCGGACTTGGGGCTGCCTTTGGATATTTCGTCAGCGGAGGAATCGGCGACGAGGCGATACGATACGCTGCTAGTTGGGCGATCTGGGGTGTCGCTGTTCGCACTGTGTTTGTGCTTCACGGAACTTGGTCAGTGAATTCGTTGGCTCACTTGTTCGGCTACCGAAATTATGAAACGAGAGACGAAAGTACCAATAATTGGCTGGTCGCGTTGTTAAGCCATGGCGAAGGTTGGCACAACAACCATCACGCCGAACCCCGCAGTGCCGCACATGGTCATCGCTGGTGGGAATACGACTGTCTCTTATACACATCTGACGCTGCCGACGACTCCTTACGTGTAGAT
>CAJXTM010001176.1 GCA_913061385.1 uncultured Rhodopirellula sp.
CAGCCTCGGTCTCGTGGGCTCGGAGATGTGTATAAGAGACAGAACCCGCCCCCAACCCTTGTCGCCAAAGAGTTTGCACCTCGTCAAGCGAACTGGGAATCGCGAAATCACGTGTCGGGATCACCGCGGTTCGATCACTGCCAAGGAACCCGTAAGACGGAGTAGCCGCAACCAAGGAGCCTGCAACCAAGGAGCCTGCAACCAAGGAGCCTGCAACCAAAGAGCTCTCAGTGCTACCGGAATCATCAACAGGCTTCTTTGCCGCTGAATCGTCCACGGTGCGCATCGCAGGCGGACCGCTGGCAAAGCGAAAGGAATATTGCGGAACCAACTCACCGCTGAACCCCTCGAACCTGCACAGCACGCTGAAGCCAACGATTCCCAAAACAATCGCTAGAGGGACCACCAGACCATTCCATCGCGTGCGGGCAAGGCAGTGGACCTGAAACAGGATGTAGAGCCCGATGACCAAGCACAACACAACCGTTCCCATGTTTGAAAACTGGTGATCAGTTGCAGTTGCATTCCATTGCAAATATCCAACACCAGACAAGCCGAGGCCCGCCGCGATCGCGGCTCGTCGGACTCGATTGCGTGGTCGCTTGACCTTCACCCGCTGCGTTGCGTTAGCCACGTCCCTGACAGCGTTCCTGTCGGCCACCGTCACCTGAGGTTCCACCTCATCGACAACGTCGTGGCCGCCAACTTTTTCTTCGTTGGCAACATTTTCCCCGCTCGACTCTGATGCATCCGACACTGCCATTAAACATCTACCGTTTCGTTATCAGGATTATTCTTCATGCGTTCACGCAAGTCACGACAGGCGTCGCTGGGACTACTGCACAGGGAACAACTAACGCTTCCATCCTCATTTTTTGTTCCATTGACGCCGCCGCACGATCCACTGATCGAACGTTGTCCGAACAACACGCCCACCGACATCGCAAAGAGCAGTGCAGCAAACGCAACGGCCGTCACAAGAAACATTGTGAACCGCCCATTGCCATCGACCTCAGCCGCTTGGTCGCCCGCATCACCCACAGCGTTACCCACACCTATGTACTGCGTCAAAGCACCATTCCCACTGAGTTGATAACCTGAGGCCTCGGCCGCGTCGCGGGAAACGAGCAGGACGTCTAGCCGCTCGGCCTTCGCCAATTGCAGTGATTGCTCCGGACCAACGACATTCAACGCGGTTGCCCAAGCATCCGCCGCCATGCACGTTTCAGTGACTACCGTGACCGATGCCAGCGGATGCTCGATCGGTCGTCCGGTGCGAGGATCGATTGTGTGGGAATACCGAATGCCGTCCACTTCAAAATAGTTGCGGTAATCTCCTGAAGTAGCCATTGATCGATCATTACCGCCACCTACGTTCAGCGAATGAGCAATGAGCACTGAGTCCGTTACCGCATCAGGCATTTGAATTCCAACCTTCCACCACTGCCCGGCCTTGTTTCCGCTAACCGAAACCTCTCCACCTATTTCGACGAAAACATCCTCAGCGCCTTGTTCATTCAACAACTGAACAACGCGGTCAACCGCATATCCTTTTGCAACTGCGGACAAGTCAATTTCCAACCCCGGCACAGACTTTTTCAGCGCGGGTGGATCGACTCGAACCGATAACTTATTGAATCCAACCGACTCGCGAAGCTTCGCGATTACCTCAGCGTCGGGCACGACGCGTTCCGCCGGATCAGGACCAAAGTTCCAAGCGTTGACAAGCGGACCGACCGTGACGTCAAAAGCACCATCGGTCTTTTCGGCGACCACCTGAGAAAAAGCCACCACCGTCGCCAACTCTGTGCTTACCGGAAACCAGTCAGTCGACGCAGAGCGATTGAACCGACTAATCTCAGAATTTTGGAGATAGGTCGACATTTGATCATTCACCGTTCGCAACAAACGATCAACAAGAAACGCAGTATCCTCGTTCAATTCTGGAGGATCAAAGATCTTGATACTGAATTTGGTGCCCATCGTAGGACCTGTCTCTTATACACATCTCCGAGCCCACGAGACCGAGGCTGATCT
>CAJXTM010001177.1 GCA_913061385.1 uncultured Rhodopirellula sp.
AGATCAGCCTCGGTCTCGTGGGCTCGGAGATGTGTATAAGAGACAGTTCTTGTGCTGCGAAATCTTGACCATCTGTTCGGAAAAAATAACGGTGGCCATCTGGTCGCGCCGTCTCTTAGTATGACTGGCGCTCTGCCCGATAAGAGGAAAAAAAGCTACAGCAGTTTTGATCAGATTGTCGCCGATGAAGTTGGCAAACAGACACCCGTCAAGTCGTTGCAGCTGACGGCTGACTCTCTTTGGAAGCAGCATCCTTGGATCAATTACCTGTCACATGATGCTGAGGGAAATCCCATTCCGCCGGATCGTGACCCGGGACTTGTGTTTGACAGACTTTTTCGCGGCATGAATAACAGTAGTTATCGTCGGCAAACCAAAAGCGTGCTCGATACGGTCAAGGAAAGCTCGGGTGATATCCGCCTAAAAGCTAGCCGTTCTGATTTGGCTGTGCTGGATCAGTATTTTCAATCAATTCGTGATGTGGAAAAGCAGCTGCAGTCTTTTAAGGATGTGTCGAGTCCTGCCAGAGAAAAGAAGCTGGCAGCACTTGATGATTTTTCGATCGACGCTGATCTGAGTGGGAGAATCAAAGCGATGTTGGACTTGATTGCGCTTAGTTTCTGGACTGACACGACACGCGTCGCAACCATGATGATGGCCAACACGAACAGTCGTTGCACCTATGGTTTTCTTGGACTCAATGAAGAGTTGCACTACATGTCGCATTACGTGCGAAATAGAGGAATACTGCCCGGTTTTAACAAAGTAAATCAGTGGCACACTGCTCAATTTGGCTACTTGTTGGAGAAGTTGAAGAGCTTTCGCGAAGGCGAGGGGAGCGTGCTGGATAATTCCATCGTGATGTACATGTCAGGAATCAAGCATGGGGATTACCACACATTGACCGATGTCCCTGTTGTGTTGGCCGGTAAAGGTGGTGGGGCAATCAGTCCCGGACGACACGTCAGGTATCCCACGCCAACTCCGTTTCCGAACCTGCTGTTAACGCTTGTTAATTTGATGGGCGTTGAACGAAGAGCATTAGGTGACAGCACAGGCACGGTGGATGGTATTTCACAACCGGCCGGATACCCGATGGCAATCAAGGACGATGGGTCGTGGCGGGTATCAAGCGATGACGGGACTGAGTTCCTTGCCAAGGGACTGCTGCTCGTTAGTGATGATATCAACGACACTAACGCCTACTATTTGCAACTGTCTGACAAGTCCAAGCTGGAAATACGTATCTCGTTTGGAGTGGTGCACCGCTTGGTCTTTGATGCCAAAGTGGGACGCGTGGTCGCCATCAAGGGGAAGTGGGGAATGAGAGACGGTCGAAAAGTGATTGCCAGTCTTGAGTATCAGACGCCATGAGGTGTGTCCTCGGCATGTCGTTCAGGCAATCGCTTGCCTAGGACTAGCTTTGTTGAACGACGCCATTTATTTGGCTGTCTCTTGTTGGGATAACTTGGGTACGTGGGGTGGGGCGTGCTCATTGAAATAGCAGAGGAACGCCTCTCTCAAGTGATGCTTTGACGTCCTGCGGTGGTGTGTAAGTATCGACGCGGATGCGTTTGTCGTTGATCGTAAGCCCAACCGACGATACTCGGTCGATCTCTTGATCGCCAGCAGACTTGTCTTCGCTGATGCCAAAGTCCAGCAAGTATGCCAGTCTGGAAATCGCCGCATGGAATTCGAAAACGGTATCGCTCTTTGCTCGTACGCGAAATGATTTGCAGGCTTCGTGACTGTTGAGTGCGGATGCCGGTAGTTTCTGCTTGGCAATTGCATTTTTCAGGATTGAGGTTTCGGAGCCCACCAGCAGCAGGACTTCATTTCCAACGGTGGCAATTCTTACCCTTTGCCATTCTGGTCCGAACAATGCCTTCATTTTCTTCTGGGTCTGCTGTGCATCACTTTCGAGCTTCATGGTTAGTATGCCAACATTTGAATCGGCCAGCTTTTCTTGTTGAGCTGTGTAGGTGAAGAAGGGATTGAGTTTCTTGAATCTGTCTCTTATACACATCTGACGCTG
>CAJXTM010001178.1 GCA_913061385.1 uncultured Rhodopirellula sp.
CTACACGTAAGGAGTCGTCGGCAGCGTCAGATGTGTATAAGAGACAGGTTTGAAGTCAATTACAACATGTTGCAGCCGCAGTCTGCTTTGGCTGTATTCGTAGGCGTTGGGCTTGCTCTGTGTTACCTCACGTTTCCAGTCCACAAGCGGTTGGCTGGTGTCAAGTCATTGCGGTGTGTTGACATTGTTTTGGCAATCATGGCCGCAGCGTGTTGCGGGTATGTGATTGTGCAGACACAGCCGCTATTCAGCAGCCTTTGGGGAGATGGGATCTCCCTGGGGGACCGTGCTGGAGGCGAGACTGGGATGGATTTTGCTGTTGGTCTTGTTGGTGTCGTCTTGGTGCTCGAAGCGACTCGCCGCAGCATTGGGGTCATTGTGCCGCTGCTGGCGTTGGCGTTTGTCGCGCATTCGTATTACTGTTATGCCAGCTTTCGTTACGATTGGCCCGTCTTACCGGATTGGATGTTGCCACATGCTGGGCAGAGCGTGAAGGACATCGTTAGCACTACATTTCTTCAATCGCTGGGTGTCTTTGGTCCTGCTGCCACTGTGATGTTCAAATACGTGTTTCTATTTGTTGTATTTGGATCGTTTCTCGAAATGTCAGGAGCGACTCAGTTCATTATCGATTTTGCCACCAAGACATTTGGCCGTATTCGCGGTGGCCCGGCGATGGTTTCGGTGATGGCCAGTGGTTTGATGGGGTCGTTGTCTGGCAGCGCGGTTGCCAATGCAGTGACAACCGGAACTTTCACCATTCCGATGATGCGAAGTGCGAAATTTCCCAATCACATTGCCGGGGGTATTACAGCAGCAGCCGCAGCGGGAGGAGCGTTGGTGCCTCCTGTGATGGGGGCGGGCGCCTACATGATGTTGGAGTTGGTGCAGCCGCAGGTCACCTTTCTTGAAATCATGAAGGCCGCAGTCCTGCCAGCAATCCTGTACTACTTCTCAATTCTCGTTCTCGTGTTTCTTTACTCACGTCGATTGGGAACTGAAAAATTAAGTGCAGAGGAACTGAGTCGGAAAAAGCTGAAGGGCTTTGAGGCTACTGTTTTTTTTGCGGCTTTGGGAACCTTGGTCGGGCTATTGATCTGCGGTTTTTCTCCCTTTCGTAGCGTTACCGGTGCGTTGGCAGTCATCCTTGTCTTTGCCATCTTTCGCCGTGAATTAAAAATTTCCCAACGGGAACGGTGGCTTGCACTGATCGTATTCTCTGGCGTAGCTATTGCCTCGCAGGTCTGTGTCCCGATTCGAGACGTTTTTCCCTCTGCTCTTGAACGGTTTGTGCCCACTGTCTGGATCGACCCGCGCACGGAAGCGATGTCAGTTTTATTGATGATCAGCTCGGTTCTGGACTCAATGCTGCTAGGTATGTTTGGCCTGCTGATCGTTGGCATGGGCATGCCGGGTTGGCGTCCGGAAATCATTTCGTCCATGACGAAATCGGCAAAGAATGGTATCGCTCTTGTCGCAGCCAGTGCTTGTGTCGGAATCATCATCGGTATCGTTCAGCAGACCGGAATTGCAACTGACTTTAGCGCGACGATCAAGGGTGTTGTTGATACAAATCTGTTTCTTGCGTTGCTGGGGATCATGGTTTGTTCTTTAATTTTGGGAATGGGAGTGCCGTCGGTCGTCTGTTACCTGCTGATGGCAACGCTGATGGGATCTTTGCTGGGAGAGTTGGGGGTGTTGCCGCTTGTTGCTCACCTGTTCATCTTTTACTTTGGCATGATGTCGATGGTTACGCCGCCCGTAGCGTTGGCAGGGTACGCCAGTGCGTCAATCGCGCAGGCGCCAATGATGAAAACATCTTTTGCCGCTTTTCGTTTTTCGTTGGTCGGGTTCACGCTCCCCTTCATGTTTGTGTATCGACCCGCGCTGTGCCTGCTGGCTCCGGTGGGAGGTGAGTTGACCGCCGCTGCGGTGCTTCATGCTGTCTTGGCGGCGACGATCGGAATTTTGGCGCTCGCAACAGGACCTGTCTCTTATACACATCTCCGAGCCCACGAGACCGAGGCTGATCTC
>CAJXTM010001179.1 GCA_913061385.1 uncultured Rhodopirellula sp.
CGAGATCAGCCTCGGTCTCGTGGGCTCGGAGATGTGTATAAGAGACAGCCTGTGATCAGTTCTGGTTGACCGTCATTATCGACATCATCCCAAGCTAACGCATGCCCTTGGGAAAACTTCTTGTCAATCATATGCTGCCGCCATGTGGTTGTACCGTCAGCCTGTGGGGCCAGTTGTTCGTGCCAGTAGAGACCGTAACTGTGTCCATCGGCCCATACGAGGTCTTTTCTGCCATCATCATTCAGGTCAACGATCAAAATGGGGCAACTCGCATGGGGAAGATCAAAGTCGTGATGGTATTTCCATGGTCCTGAAAAGGCGCCCTCTGCCGGTTGCTGGTACCAACCTGCCTGGAAAACGATATCCTGTTTTCCATCACCATTGAGGTCGCCGAAACCCATGCCATGGCCATTGCCACTTTCCCCGACGACGTGCCGCTCGACATTGACTCGACCATCAGTGTCTTTAACAAATCTGAAAATCTGTGTGGGGTTTTTCGCGTTCCACGAATTCTCGATGAATTCGGGGGTGCCATCGTCGTCGATGTCGTGCAGGAAAGTTGCCTCATTGTGGGCTGTGCCCGTGTCAACCAGACGGTGTACCGGCCATGCTGCAATGTCATAGTTTCCAACACCTGGGTTTTCATACCAGTTAACCAGCGTTTCCTTGAAAGTGCCGGCGACGACATCAAGATCACCGTCGCCATCCATGTCGTAGAGATGTTCGGAATTGTTTGACAGGTAGTCATCGCCAAACGGTGTCAATTCACGCACCGGACGTTGCTTGAAATCAGGTGCTTGATACCAAAACTCGCCGGCGGTGATATCAAGTTTTCCATCGCCGTCGATGTCGCCAACCGCGATCCCTTCGTTGTTGTCCTTGTGAAGCAGTTGCACACGCCACTGCTGTTTTGCAGTCGTTTTTTTCTTGCGTTTATTTTGAGCTGTTGCGGTAACCGCAAAAAAAGTGATGAAGACGGAAAGTGCAAGATAATGGATTTTCATAGGAGTGTTTGGCCTGCGTTGCGTGGGAGATTTATGTGTGGGTGGACCGCTCACTTCGTCCACTGGTGAATTGTTTTTCCGGATGCATCATTGAGACGGAGTTGCCGGATAGAGGCTTTTCCTGGGCCTTCGCTCACGTCCAGTCTCAGCTGTTGAATCGACGCGTTAGTTTCTAACGCGATATCAATGCTTTGCCATTTTCCATTGGCTGCCACAGCGAATGGAATTCGTTTGCCCTTGGGGAGAATGGTTTGCAGGTCAGTTGTGAAAAATAATTCTCCGCCACCGATAGTGCCTCCGTTCAATTCAAAGCTGAGCCGATAGGGGCCTGGTGGCAAGGAAGCACGTCTGAGATCCATCGCAATTCCGGGGTCGTCGCCAGTGAAAATAAGATTGAGGTTTCCGTTAGCCACCTGCAATGTTGTGTTTTTTCGAGCTCGAATGAAGTTCTTAATGCCAGCGTGGTTGCGGTTTTTTCTGTTGGTTGGCTCAGAGTTGAATTTGGTCCATTCAGGGTTGCTGTGAGCTGGTTTGGGATTGGCCGTGGTTGCCGCAGTGGTTGGTGAATAGCTTGCCGCAGAGGCGTGAAGTACATCGCGTGACATGCCTGTCCATTTTTGGACCATGGTCGCTAGAAGCTCGGGATGTTTTGCCGCGACATCATTGAGCTCTGTACGATCTTTCGCGATATTATAAAGTTCCCAAGGTTCACTTTTGAAGCTGACGATCTTCCAATCACCATCGCGCAGTCCACGGTCTCGCGAGAACAGCAGGTGTATCGGTTGTTGGCGGGTGAGTGAGTCACCACGGAAGGTGGGCGTCAACGTGATCCCCGAAATCGGTCGTAAGGTGCGATTGGCCCATGCAGTGGGCAACTCACTTTGGGTGATTTCTACTAGCGTCGGCATGACGTCTATCAAATGGGCGGGTTCATCTGTGATTGAACCGGGGCTGGTTTTTAATCCGATTGGCCAGTGAACAATCTGTCTCTTATACACATCTGACGCTGCCGACGACTCCTTACGTGTA
>CAJXTM010001180.1 GCA_913061385.1 uncultured Rhodopirellula sp.
CTACACGTAAGGAGTCGTCGGCAGCGTCAGATGTGTATAAGAGACAGAGATTGCCGTATTCCGGGATGGGAAGTGGTTGCTGGACTCTGACGGGGATGGTCGTTGGACCGACCGTGATCAAAAAGCAGAGTACGGGCAAGCCGGTGACCAACCGATTGTGGGTGATTTCAACGGCGATGAGATTGATGAAATCGGAATCGTACGTGGTGACGTTTGGATTATCGATACCGATGGTGATCAACGCATCACTGGAAACGATAGGCAGATAGTGGTTCCGCGTCCCTCGCCGGACAGTCAGCCCGTGGTGGGTGATTTTGATGGTGACGGGCTTGATGAAGCCGGGTACTACGACGAAGCCGCCTGAATCCCGTGAGGGACACACGCGACTGTTTTCGCTTTCAAGTGAAGCTGTCGTGCGGTCAGCACATTACTGTCCGTATCAGCGACGTTCGTTCGCACAGACAAATCCATACGCTCATTTTGATGCGAAAATTCGCTTCAATTCTTCCAGGCTGGTAAGCCCTCGCGCGACCGTTAGTACAGCTTCGGACTGGATGCCCCGGTGCCCTTCGGCTTTCGCGATCTGGTTCAGCTTTCCTAAATCCTGTGTCTTCATCAAAGCCGCCCGTAACTGATCGCCGGGGCTCAGAAGTTCAAAGATCGCAATCCTGCCGAAGTAACCACGCCCACCACAGACGTGACATGGAGTGATCGGATCAGGTCGACCATTTTCATCGACTTGCTGCTCGATGGGTGGGGGTACAAATGGCTGGTAGAGCAACGCGACTCTGCCGGCAGGAATCCCAAGTTGCTTGAGAAGTTGAGGTTGAGGTTCAAAGCCGACTTTGCAGTTGTCGCAAAGTCGACGTGCAAGTTTTTGACAGAGCACAACGCTGATGCGTTTCGTGAGTTTTCCTGCTGAGTCACGATACTTGGGCAGGAATTGCACCAACGCCGCCAGTGCACTATCGGCAATCATACGTGTGTAAATTTGCTTCTCATTCTTCTCGACCTGCTCGAGTGCAAGTTGCATGGAGTCGGGTTGAGGCAATTCGGGAAACAGGATCACGTCGGGTTCTTTCAAGAGTGCCTTTCGCAATATCTCGGGCTCGGTCAAGCCGGTGTCACCACCAAAGTAATTTGGGTTGATGTTGATGGTTTCAGGCTCGCACTCTTCTTGATCCTCGAATGCTTGAAAGTCTCGAATGAAACGATCCGCAGCTTCCATGGAGACTGCCCACGTAGTCGTGAGACCTGTAGCTTTTGGAGCTGTGATGAGTACGATCGTTCCATCAGAGTCGAGCTCTTCCTTAAAGCTTGCGATCATTTTGTCTCGCATGCCCAAGTCGCTCAGTCTCGCGAAGGGAACATCTACGGGCTCCAGTTTGGCAATTACTCGCTCGCCCGCGGCAACACCTTGCGACTGAATGGCAAGCGTGTGCTTTACCTTGCCAAGTTTGATGGTGCATTTGCCTGTTTGTGCTGAACGTCGGTCAGCAGGGTTGAGCAGGCATAATTGCTTCAAGGTGTAGAGCATCGCATCGGCAGTTTCCCTATCGAGCGGGGGAAGCTGCTCCCATGCACCATCGATTTGGTATCGCATCGCGCATGCATTCTGCGAGTAGTCCATCAACAAATGGGTTGCCCGCGACTGGAGTGCATGTCCCAAATGGCCTGCTGCGACCTCGTAGCCCGCACCTTGGCGTGTCGAGATGAGCAGGGCTTGTGCTTCCATTCGTTCGTCAATGTGGGGAACGAAATCGACAGGAGGTGCGGTCTGCCACAGTTGTGGCTCTTCTTGTTCGGCCATCGTCTCGCGTATGCCTTTTTAGAATGTGTCAGAAATCCGGTCGGTTACGAAATTATGCGTAGCCGTGCTCGAATTTGCGAGTGGTGCTGCCAGGCGATGATTTCGCCAGACAACAGCATCTCATGTTCTGTAAGAGAAGGAAATGTTCAGGGGAAGGATTGTGGCTGTCTCTTATACACATCTGACGCTGCCGACGACTCCTTACGTGTAGA
>CAJXTM010001181.1 GCA_913061385.1 uncultured Rhodopirellula sp.
CTCGGTCTCGTGGGCTCGGAGATGTGTATAAGAGACAGGTTCAGCAACTGCCCAACACAGGCATGGTCGTCATCAACGACATTGCAACGCTCAACGATATCCATCCGCCCAACAAACAGGATGTGGGCAAGCGTCTTGCGCTGCTGGCTTTAAAAAATGACTACGGAATGGACAACATTGTCGCTAACAGCCCAGAAGTTGAATCAGTCCAACCAACTGGCAAACAATTGAAGGTAACCTTCAAAAATGCTGGTGGCGGTCTCAGCACACGCGACGGCAAGTCACCTACTCATTTCGAAATCATCGGACCGGGGACTCGCACCTTTGTACCGGCAACTGCCAGCATCGACGGTGCCACAGTGACGCTTTCATCCGATGCAGTCACCGTGCCAGTGGCTTTCCGCTTCGCATGGGATAAACTTGCCCAACCCAATCTGACTGGCGGCACGGGACTGCCAGTCGGAGCCTGCCGTGGTGGCGAGGAGCCTGATTTCCTAAGTTTGCTCGCGATCGACGAGGACTATGAACTCGTGTACGAACTTGACCTACACAAGCTACAAAACAAGATCGAATACAGGATTGATCGCAGTAGCGAAATAACAGACTTTGACCGTGTTGGCTACTTGATTGAACTCGAATCCGACGTGACTGGCCCACAGAAATTATTTGTTTCCATGAACGCATTCACCAACGATGCCAGCAAAATTGCAGTTCCTCAATTCAGTGCTGATGCATTTTTCCAGCAAACCGTCAAAGGCATGGAATCTTATTCAACGGTTTCCTCCTTGAATTGCGAAGGTATTCAAGGCAACATCGAATTCTGGTCAGGGAATTACACCACTCAGAACACAGCCAATGTGCCTGGCGCCTCTGGTACAATTTACGACTTTGGAGACAGCATGGGCGATCCTTTGAATGGCTACGGCTCAATGCAAGTTCACGACATATCCGGCAAGCAAACTCTGTTTGCAATCAACCACTGGGGAGCGGGTGAAGCGGCCGACATTGGGATTGGCAACAGCAGCGGCCCCCATCGAGACTGGACATTCACATCCAACGCAAGCTCTTATACCAGCAAAAGCCTTAAGATTTACGTGCGTCCCACAGGTACCACCAAGATCAAGTAACAAGACCCTAAAAAAGAGCTGCGAGATCGACCGCGCAAAATGTTACTGGTCAATGCTGTAACCTTGCAGCTTATCTTGATCGCGAATGAATGTTTTGCCCTTCAAAAGAGCCGGTTGTGCCAAACTCTTTCCGGAGCTGGAATTGATCTCAAAAATCTCTTGGGGCTTGTAACCAGACGGTGTTGCATCGACGAATACCATCTCGGCGTTTTCATATCAAAACCACAGGTGCTCATCAGAGTCCGCTTCAGCCGCTGATGAGCCTGTACCTACTCCGCGTTCCGGACCCCACACCCCTTTTCTAGCGGGCAGATGTATGCAACGTGGATTGCCATGATTGCGCCCATGCCCGCATTTGAGACCTGCGGGTTTGAGATTGGCTTGAATTGGAATCTGTGTGCACGGGTGTGCTATTTTGAATTCCGTGCCGGTAGTAGATGCACGCCCATGCACGGCGGGCTGAAACCTGTTACTTTCGAACTGCAGACATACCACCATCGATGGCAAGAATTTGGCCGGTCATCCAAGAGCTCTCATGAGACAGAAGAAAGTCCGCAGCGGCAGCCATGTCATCCACTGTACCAATCCGCGCTAGCGGGTACTTGGCGGCCATTGCCTCGCGTTTCTCATCACGATCGAGAAACTTGCCTGCCAGCGGCGTATCGGTCAAAGCGGGGGCAATTGCGTTCACTCTGATCTTGGGTGACAGCTCGGCAGCCCAAGTTCGCACCAGTGCTTCTATCGCGCCCTTGGCCGCTGCTACCGAAGTATGCATGGGTAATCCTGTCGCTACCGCGATGGTGCTGAACATGACGACACTGGCATCTGTCTCTTATACACATCTGACGCTGCCGACGACCCCTTACGTGCAGATCTCGGTGGTCGCCGTATCAT
>CAJXTM010001182.1 GCA_913061385.1 uncultured Rhodopirellula sp.
GATCAGCCTCGGTCTCGTGGGCTCGGAGATGTGTATAAGAGACAGGTGCAGCATCGATCCCCGCATAGGCAGAGGGACGACCTGCGTTGACCACTCTTTTCCACGGTCCCTCGACTTTTCCCAATCGTCTTTTAGGGCCACCTTGAATTGCCTCGCTGTAAGTCCAGTCGGATCCAGACGCCAGAGTGATCTCGGAGGTATCCCGCAGGATCACATGGGCTTCGAAAAACAACCCTGCCAGATTTGGCCCAGAACCTGCATTGCGGGCAACGATTGCAATCTGATTTGCGGGTTCTGATTCGTCTTTCTGCACCTTCAACCACTTAGTCAATGAAATGGTCTGCGGCTTACTCCACTCTTTTCCTGACACAACCTTGCGTTGATTGATATATAAATCGAAAGCATTGTCCGCACTCAGAACGGCAACTCCTGTTTTGATCGCAGAGGGAATACGCAACTCAGCGCGGAAAACCAATTCCTCTCCTGCTGGTGCTGGCTTGCCGTCAGCCTGGGACTGCCCCCAAACCCATTCTGCCTGCAGGTCGCGTTGACCAGCCTCTTGGCGATCAACTTTTCCACGAACCACGGGAGCGTCTACCTTGGAGGGTGCACTGCCTGTCAACTGCCAAACGGCATCCATGAACTGCTCAGCAGTCATCCGGTGTGCCCGTCGGCCAACAAATGCATCATCACCAGAGGCTGCGTCACCAGAGGCTGCGTCACCGTTCAATGCTTCGGAACGGGCTCCATAAACTTCTGAGGTGGCGATCAATCGCAAAACTGACTTGAGATCGTAGCCAGACTCCACCAAATGATTGGCCAAATGATCCAGCAAATCTTCATTCCATGGCTCAGTGTGCATCGCATCGAGCGGATGCACGATGCCACGCCCCATTAATTGCGCCCAGAGCCGATTGACGATCGTTCGTGCAAAACGTCCGTTACGTTTGTCTGTCATCAGTCCAGACAGTTGTTCCAAACGTTGGGCTGGCGGCAAAGCAGCATCGATTTCTCCAAGTTCCGGAAACAGCCACGCCGGTGCAGCAACCTCGCCGGTCGGTTTGTCACAGCGATGAATGTCCAACGGTTGCGTGGCGTAAACCGCCGCCAATGAATAAGCATCACTAAGCTTCCATTGATCAATGAAGCTGTCATGGCACGACGCACACTTCAGATTAATCCCGAGAAACGATTGAGCGATACTTTGCGCAAACTGTATTTCCACCGTCTGCCCAGCGCTAACGGTCCCCCGCCACTTGATGCCATCAATGAACCCGCGACTCTCATTATCAGGCGGCGAGATCAATTCTCTAGCGAATTGGTCATAAGGCTTATTATCAATCAACGCACGATACAACCATTTGCTAATCTGCTTGCGACCGCCAGTGATAAAACCAGTACCTGTATAGTCATTGCGCAACAAGTCATTCCAGAACGTTAACCAATGCTCTGTGTAATCAACATCACGGGCCAGCAAGTCATTGACCAGTTCCTCTCGCTTCTTTGCACTCACGCTGGCAAGAAAAATTTGTCGCTGCTCGGGAGTCGGAAGCAAACCGACCAGATCCAATGACGCACGTCGTAAAAACGTTGAATCATCAACAGAGGCGGAGGGTGCTTGTCCTGTCTGCCTGAAGTGCTGCACCAAAATCTGGTCAATCGGATTGAGTCCCGCAGGCCCCGGCAGATCCACTTGGCGTGGCAACAGCGGCGGCACGTAGGAATTCTGCCGGAAGCTAAAGCCGCTCGTCCACGGCAGTCCTTCATTGACCCAGCGGGCAAGTACCCGCCGTTGATCCGCTGGAACACGCGGCAAATCCTTGGGAGGCATTTGCATGTCGAGATCCGCCGACACAATCAGTTCCAGAAAGTGGGATGCTCTGGCATTTCCCGGCTCAGCAGCGTCACCCTCGAGAAATAACTTACGGGTGTTCAGAGAGAAACCGCCTTTGGCTTCATCGCCACCATGGCTGTCTCTTATACACATCTCCGAGCCCACGAGACCGAGGCTGATCTCG
>CAJXTM010001183.1 GCA_913061385.1 uncultured Rhodopirellula sp.
ATCTACACGTAAGGAGTCGTCGGCAGCGTCAGATGTGTATAAGAGACAGTGATAGCGGTGACCCGGACTTGGATGGTGACGTCGGAAGTGTCTTTGAATTAGTCAAGCGACTAGGGAATTCAAGTCGTGTTAGGCAGTCGTTTGTGCGGCACGCTTTCCGTTTTTGGCTGGGGCGAAACGAAACGTTGAATGATTCAACAACATTGATCCAAGCAGATCAGGCGTACGTCAAACATGGTGGTAGCATGAAGGCGATGATCGCGTCGCTGCTGTCCTCAGATTCTTTCCTGTATCGAAAAGCAAAGTGATCCATGTCACATAGAACTCGACGAGAATTGCTCAAGACCGCTGCAGCTGCCACGGTGTCGCCGTTGCTGTTACCGTTTTTGCAACGCGTGCAGGCAGAGGCCGCTGGCGGCTTGGCTGCGGTGCCTAAACGCTTTTTGTTTGTGGTTAAATGCAGCGGGCTGACTCCATCTGAACTTGTCCCTGCGGGGTTGGCAGATGAATGGACGCGACCGGGAAACGAAGACGGTTGGCCCGATGAACTGAAACCCGCTGAATCACTGTTGGATGTCTCGCTTGCTGATCACGAGCTCCCAGAATCACTCAGATCGTTGACTCCCTATAAAGACCACCTGAAGATTCTGCAGGGACTGTCTGGGAAGATGTGTCGCGGTGGGCATTCGGCGTGGTATGGCGCAATGGGGTGTTTTCATACGGGCAGCGAAGGTAACCCCGGACGAGCCGCTGGTCCAACCGTCGATGGACTACTCGCAAAGTCGTTGCCATCTATTTTTCCGCATGTTGGTTTAACGCTTGGGGGCAAGGTGTTGTCAGGTGTCAAAGACTCTGTTGTGTACCCCGGTATCTCAGCGATTGACGTTGACCGTCCACTGCCTTACCAAGCCAGTCCCTTGATGGCCTATAAAAATCTATTTGGTATGGCAGCGACGGGACTTGAAGGCCGGGCTGATCGGCAATTGAATTCAATGCTGTTGGATCACATGGTCGATGACGTTCAAAAACTCCAAGGACAGATTCCAGGTGCAGATCGTGAAAAACTGGACCACTATTTGGAAGCGTTCGAAAGCCTACGAAATCGACGAAGGAAATTGTCGGGGCTTGAGGCTACGATTCGCCGGCACGCCCCAACAGTTGACGATAAGTATGAGTCGAATGTAGAAACAGATCGCATCGAAGCACATTTTGATATTGCTGCGGCCACCCTGATTGCAGGGCTCTCAAATGTGGTCACGATTCGTGCTGATACGCTGGATATTACGTATCGTGGTTTGGGTATCGAAAAGCATGTGCATGGAATCGGCCATGCGGAAACGGTACCCGGGATGACAGCTGTCGAAGCTCGTAAACGCATTCGAACTTTTCAAGTTGAGCAGATTGCCAGTGTGGCTGCCAAGCTCAAGGCGGTGCCTGAGGGCGATGGCAGTATGCTGGATAATACGTTGATCGTGTACCTCAGCGATGCTGCTGAAAAACACCACGGCAGTTGCACCGAATGGCCTTTTGTGTTGCTCGGTGGACTTGCCGGCAAGTTGAGCCCAACAGTGGGCGGACAGTACCTGCAATATCCCGGATATGGCAAGACGGGGCATCGCACCATCGCATGTCTCTATAACTCTCTGTTAGAGGCTGCCGGCCAACCACGTGATGTTTTCGGCCGCTTTGATTTGAACCTCGATGAAGATCAACAGAAGGGATCGCTCTCTGAATTATTGGCTTGAGGCTTACCAAGCGGGATCAAGAATTCAGGCGGTTTCCTCACGCTTTGCGAACATGAAAACCAGCGTGGGCGTGCCAATGCTCCGTCAGGCCTCAATCAGAGTCGTAGCGGAGGTGTCGCTGAGTCTCGGCTTGCGCAATAAACGGGAAAACGATCGCCCAACACCCGGCGATGTGTTTCGATTGCCAGCTCCGGCGTGTTGCTTTCTTCTGAAAGATGTGCCAAGCACTGTCTCTTATACACATCTCCGAGCCCACGAGACCGAGGCTGATC
>CAJXTM010001184.1 GCA_913061385.1 uncultured Rhodopirellula sp.
AGCCTCCGGGCACTACGCCAATGTCCGTAAACACTTTGCTATTGTCAATCTGAGCATTGTTGGCAACTGCTTCAAGATTCCCCTCACCAGCTGATGCTGCCGTTACTTGAAACTCTACAGGTACAAAAGAACCGCTAGACTGACCAACGAGCCAATATTTCGTGTTCGTGGTACTACTCTTAAACGAAAGCCCTACCTTTCCACCTCCAGGAATATTCGCGATCGTGGCAGGATTTGCAGAGTTTGCAGAGGTTGCGTTAGCTTTTAAATTCTGATTGAAGCTACCGGCAATGATCGCCCCGTCTGCAGACTCAGCATCCAGCACGAGCTCGGAGCCAGCGAGCGCTGAAGCCAATGCGAATACACCCAGCGACTTGCGCGGGCGTTTTACTGTTAGCTCTTGATCAAAACGCATTGTCTCAAACCTCTTAAGAAAATGAAGGGGTATCCCGATGAATCCCGCATCTGGTGCACGACCTGTTTGTAAAGCCCCACGCGAGTAGTTGTGCGAGGCGTCAAACACATACTTTGCGCTATCAACTACAGAACCGGGGTAGTTTGCACAACCATTAACATCGTTAAAAACTTAAGTTTCTTGGGATGGGCACCCATGTTCACTAAAACACGCGGTAGGGGAAATCGGTGCACCATTGCTTACTGAAAGAGACCGTTTGTCGGGTGTTTTTGCATTGAAACGCAACGAACCAAGATAGCGGAACAGCCTCGGGGCGGCGCAGTGACTCTAGAGTCCGACAGGACGGGGCGTTCAATCTAGACCAGCTAGATGCACAAAGCGACCGAATAAGAGCTCGACGCCACTCACTCTATGCAGCATCGGATTTTTTTCTACGACGTCGGAAGCCGCATACTTCCGCTGCTCCCAACGGCAAAATGTTAAGACTGCTCGGTTCTAGAACTGCCCCCGCAGACGACACCGAATCTCCAGCCTCCATAGCAGCTCCCGCCGTATTTTGGTAAGCATATTGCGTAAAGGTTAGTTCGTTGCCACTCCTCGCAACGTCCACCCAGCCGAAGTATCTATCACCTAAGCGAGAGGTCAATTCCCAAACGAACTCAGTGCCAGAAGACTCATCCAAACCTGAAATTCGGTCACTTGCTCACACGCAATGCCACCGCAGTACTTTGATGATTTCCAGACTCCCGGTTTGCCAACTGAATTGATTGAGCCTTCACCACGAGGAACGATAAGCCATTCATCGATGGTGCGCTCACTTCTGTCGTTCAAACCCGACTCCAATGTGCAGCAGAAACCGATAGCGTGAGACATCACACTTCGACATTCTGTCCCTCTGAATTTCCCAGGGATTTAGATTAACATTTGCACTGGTCAAGGCTGTCCTGCTTGCCGATCTGACGACAAGTGTGTAGGCGGTAGTGGGGATCGCACAACCTCGGTCCAACAAACACAGGTGCCATCAAGCTTGTCCGCTATCAAAGTAGACCACGTAACCCAGATTGGATTGTCTCATTTTTTTCTGCGCTCTGTTTGCACCCAGTTAGCAACCGAAGTGAACCTGTTGGTGCCCCTCAGGGAATTGCCTTTGGTACACCGACGCCTGTGAAAACAAAAGACGCTGCTGCAAACCCAACAACGAGCAAACTCCGCGTCGATGATTTCATCCAGTTCCATTTGTGAGTTTCTTCGGTCCGAACGGCAATCGATTCTTGTTTCTCGCGTTACCACGATGCATTAAAGTTCACCATCAGAAAACAAACGCGTGATAAGTTCGAACGACGCTCCAACCAACGTACATTTCAAATCCGAGCCTATGCACACGAGCAAGCGTCGATCGGCTGGCCACCAATATGTTGGGGACGCAAGCACATTACCATCGTCGCAGCAGTGGATCGATTCGTGTAGCATGCCGCGGAACGCTATACCGGACTCCCAACATCTGGTTGCAATCGCATCACAATGAAAAAAAGACAGGTCGTCTATTCTCCAAGCCACGAACAAATGTGCATGATGTTCAATGAAGCCTACATCGTGTCGATC
>CAJXTM010001185.1 GCA_913061385.1 uncultured Rhodopirellula sp.
CTACACGTAAGGAGTCGTCGGCAGCGTCAGATGTGTATAAGAGACAGGGTTACGAGCCTGATCACGCGATCTGCCTGACCTGTTCGTCACATTGCTGACCAGCGTTTTCCTCTGCATCGATCCCCTGTCGTTGCAACTCTTGCTGCAATCTTTCTACCGTTCGACCGATTGCTCCACGATGCCTGCGAACCAATTGTTGAGCGGCACTTCCAAGTGATGCGGCAAAGGCAGGCTCCATAATGCAGCGGTCAACAAAGGCCATCAGGTCCTCGCCAGTTTGCAATCTTCTCGCTCCATTGGCCTCAATCAAACGCTCAGCAATCTCTTTGAAATTACGAGTATTCGGTCCAAACGAGACTGCGCAACCATACCCAGCCGGTTCCAGCATATTCTGGCCGCCCCGATCACCAAAACTTCCACCAACGGTCGCGATGTCAGCGACACCCCACCAGTGCCTGAGTTCACCGATGGTGTCAATCAGAATGACCTCATTGGAGTCCCAGGCTCCTGAATTCGGCAATTGCGATTGAGATTGGGAACGTCTGCGCAACTCCAAGCCTGCCTCGGTAACGATACCGGCCACCTTATCAAACCGCTCTTTATGTCGAGGCACCAGTGCAAGCCTGAGCTGTGGATGACGAACTCGCAATTCCAAAAAAGCAGCGATCGCCATCTGCTCTTCACCTTCCTGAGTACTGCCAGCTACCCATACTTGATGCGATGCATCGACTCCGGCCCAAATTTTCCTTTGGTTCACATCCGGCACATCACGATCGTCGGGCGCGTCGTCAAACTTCAGGGACCCCGTCACCTGCAGACGCTCTGGGGCTGCGCCGCACGCAGCAAAATTTCTGCGGGAGGTTTCGTCTTGGCAAGCCACCCAATGCAAGCTACGAAAAATCGGCTCTGTCAACTTTCTGAATTTTTGATAACCCCTGCAACTACGTTCACTCAAACGCCCATTGACGATGACAACAGGACATCCCTGACTGGCGGCTGCCCGAATGAGGTTTGGCCACAATTCCAATTCAGCCAAAACAAGCTGTACAGGATTCAGTGAACGCAGCGTCCGACGCACAGCCCATGTGAAGTCGAGTGGGCAGAAGAAGACACGCTGGCTTCCGAACCGCTGTACGGCCAGATCGTAACCGGTGTCCGTCGAGGTACTGACGACAACCGGCAACGTCATCTTACGCTCCAACTCCTTGATCAAGCGGGGAAGCAAATTCACTTCGCCGACACTGACGGCATGAATCCATACACAACGCTGTCCGCGTGTCATGGCCCTAGCTTGGGTATTGGACAGCCCCAACAATTTCTGCCGGACTCCTCTCCTGTACCGTCCATGCCGAAGCATCCGATACAAGATAACGGGCGAGAGCAGCGTGATTGCCGTTACGTAAAGCAGGTTCGCCAACATCGGATTCCTTTTCCGTCGCTTGCCTCAATCACGATCTCTCGCTCAGGTCTGCAGTCGCATGCAGCAGGCTTTGTATTTTTTCCCACTCCCGCAGGGGCAGGGGTCATTGCGGCCCACACGCGGCCCCTTGTTACGAATCGGCTCAGCTTTGGCCTGCTCTGTTTGATTGCTTGCTTGGGCGGCTTGTTGGGCAGCTGTATCTGAGCCACCGCCACCATCTCCCGCCGCAGCAGCCGAGGCTGCCTCATCATGCCTGGCTTGCCCCTCGACCCAAGTGCTGCGAATAAAATCTTCATTCAGCGAGGACTCCATTCGGAAGATCAGGTCCGTAACACGTTCACCGATTGATTCCCACATCGACTCGAACAAACGCATGCCTTCGCGTTTGTACTCGACCTTGGGATCCATTTGGGCGTAACCTTTGAGACCAACGCTACTTCGCAGATGATCCATTGTCAGAAGGTGATTCTTCCAAGCGTCATCAACGATTTGAAGCAATACTTGGCGTTCCATTCTCCGCATTTCCGGGTGGAATCGATCGTCCACGGCGCCACCCACAGCCAAGGCTAATTCCTGGCGGCTGTCTCTTATACACAT
>CAJXTM010001186.1 GCA_913061385.1 uncultured Rhodopirellula sp.
CTCGGAGATGTGTATAAGAGACAGTCTCTGAGGTACGCAATTCCATCAACCACTTTATGGAATCAGCAGATTCAATCAGATTGTTGCCGTGGTTCTCGATAGCGATTGTGACGCCCGATTCCTCGGCTGCGGCCAAGTGCGGTTTCATCTTTTCGATGAACTGTTCAACGGCTGTCTTTAGGGCACGACCAGTAAGCCCTCGGGGACCGACGGCACCTGTGACAATGGTTTTGCAGCCCATGCGTTTCGCGAAACTAAATTCGTCTTGAAGTCCGAATGGGCCAAGTTTGTATTGGGTAATGCACTCAAGCGAGGTTTTGTTCTTTCGAAGCAGAGCAGCAAACGAGGCATCCCCCATTTCGGCCACCTGTTCACGCTGATTGCCATGAACTTTGGGCCATAGGTCAATGCCACTCGCACCAATCTTTGAGATCTCGGGTAATATTTCGGCCAGATCGCTGTAGCCATACATGCAAGATCCCAGCAGATACTTCAGCTCAAATGATTCGGTGTCCTGGGCGAGCAACCGTTGGCTCGTCGCCGTCGCAAGGGAAATGCCAGCGGCACCGGATACCAATGCTTGTCGACGATTCATTGCTGATGCAGAGGGCATGCTTAGTTAGTTTCCAGAATTAAGGGGAACGGGAAGGTGTTCAAACGGCTGACACTTGGATTTACCACCGACGATCAGATGGGGCATGTCTGAAAGTCGAAAGTGACCTGAGGCTCGCGTTAAGAATGCTTTCAAACCAGTGGGGCGAATCTCGCCTAACGTTCTCGACGTCCAATCTTCAGAATTACATTATGAACAACATTTTGTTGTCCTTCCACCGTCACGCTTAAATTCTCTGGCCGTTACAGTACTTAGAGGATGAGTTGCGCCCGCCCAAAACCGAATGACAGGGGACTTTGATGTTTTATCGTGAGATGAAAATGCGTTGTTTAGTGTTGATCTTATTGTTACTGGGATGCGAAACCGCGGTCCTAGCCCAATCATCTGGCTGGAATCAGTTTCTGGGTCCAGATCGGAATGGAATCAGTCAGCAAGAGGGGTTGTTAGCAAAATGGCCAGTTGAAGGACTCGATATTGCCTGGCGGGTTGATGGCGGGGTCGGAATGTCAGCAGTGGCTGTGGCGGATGGTCGGGCAATCACAATGTGGAATTCAGCCCGTGGTCAGGTGGTTGCAGCTCTCGACGCGAAGGATGGGGCGGTGCTTTGGACTGCTTCTCTGGCGGCCGATTATGAAAACTCAATGGGTAATGGCCCTCGAGCAACCCCAACGATTGAAGGAACGCAGGTTTTTGCTTACACGGGGGAAGGCGTATTGGTAAGCCTCGATGTTTCTACAGGAACGAAGCAGTGGAGTAAGTCGGTGGTTCGCGAAATGTCAGGTCGCCCCGCGGAGTACGGCATGGCATGTTCACCGCTGGTTGTTGATGACATGGTCATTGTGACGGCAGGTGGTCAAGGCAAGGCTGTGGTTGCATTGGACCGCAAGAACGGTGATGTTCGTTGGACGGCGGTGGATGGTTTGCCGGGGTATTCATCGCCCGCTCTCCTGAACCTTTGCGGCGAGTCACAGGTGGTTGCTTTCACTGCGCGTGGGGTCACTGGGATTCGTCCCACTGATGGCAAAGAGTTGTGGAGTTACCCATTCAAAACAGCCTACGACTGTAACACCGCAACACCCATTGAAGCCGGCGGTAATGTATTCATTTCCGCAGGCGAGAATCACGGTTGTGTGATGCTCGGTGTGTCGAAACAGGCAGCAGGTTACAAAGTGGATGAGGTCTGGGCCTCGGTTGATGTGAAAAGTGTGATGCGTAATGAGTGGCAGACATCAATCCTGCTGGATGGTTACCTCTATGGGTTTGACAATGTTGGAAGCGCAGGTCCGGTCACTCATCTGACGTGTGTCGAGGCAGCAACAGGAAAAGTCGCTTGGACAAAGACCCGGTTTGGGAACTGTCTCTTATACACATCTGACGCTGCCGACGACTCCTTACGTGTAGA
>CAJXTM010001187.1 GCA_913061385.1 uncultured Rhodopirellula sp.
CAGGAATTGCTGGAGAAGGAAATATCTCAAAAGGTGCCGCTAGCTAGGTCAGACATCGAAGTCGTCCAATGGATCGGGGAACCAGACCCGGCGAATTTGAAAGGTAGGCCCGTGACACTATCGATCGCAAGAAAACAATACCTCCGAGATTACAGCGAAATGCTTGCGACCGCAGGAATCGACGTGACTGGTTTGCAATGCGATTCCGTGGCGTTACTGAACTTTGCAACATCCGAGTTTACTGAATTCGCGGAAGGCGACACCGCCAATGCAGAGACAAGCGACGAAAAAGAAGATGCAATCGCTTTCCTCGACTGCGGTGCTTCATCCACAACGCTGCTCGTTGTTTCAAAGCGAACCCATTGGTACTGGACCATGGAAAGAGGAAGCGAAGCAGTGAACTCGCTCATCGCCAAAAGTGCAAAATACACCCATGAAAAAGCAGAGGCGATTAAACGCAATCCCGCTGAACTTGCAGACCCTGCCAAGCATTACTCGATTGTGGAAAAAAGCTTCTTGGAAGTCCGAGCCAGGCTTGAGGTTGCATTGCGCGACATGCTAAAGCAAAACGAACAAATCGACATCAAATCGACATGGTGTATGGGCGGAGGCAGCCTAACTCATCAGTGGATGCGTCTTGTGGCATCACAGGAGAAATCATCATGAATACTTTAATCATTGCTTTTCGTAGTTTTTACAATTCGCTCTCAGCCTTATTGGCAATCGTGTTTGCCTGTGTGGGCTTATCCGGATGCGGTGGCCCCAGCCAAGAAGAAATGATGATGCGAGCGGCCCAACGCCGACGCCCGCCAGATCCATCAGAAACAGCACAAGCTGAGGGAGCCAGCAAGGAGCCAACGAAGGCTTCGCAAGCCGCGGAAGAACCAAACAACAGACAGCAGCAACCGCCCGTATCGGGCAATTCCGTACCTGACAATATTGCGTCCAATCCGATTCCACAGACAGCTCCACCCCCTGCTAACCCGGA
Organism: uncultured Rhodopirellula sp.; assembly: GCA_913061385.1. Classification (GTDB taxonomy): domain Bacteria; phylum Planctomycetota; class Planctomycetia; order Pirellulales; family Pirellulaceae; genus Rubripirellula. Next base: position 989 of record CAJXTM010001187.1, read on the forward strand.
CAAAAAGCCAACTTTGTCGATCAGCACGATTGACGAGCGACAACCCACCACCGAGCTTGATAGCACCGAACGGCGCAAGATCGCACAAAACAACATCGAAACCTTGGCAACTGCATTACTGCAGCACTTTGCGGATACGAAAAGGTTTCCGAAGGCCTTTACCATCAACTCGAACAATCTGCCGACGCTCTCTTGGCGAGTCGCCTTGTTGCCATATCTCGGACACGAGGATTTGCACCGACAATTTGATTTCTCAAAACCATGGAATATTGAGCCAAACAAATCACTGCTGAAATACATTCCGGACGCCTATGTTTCACCTGAGCGTTTTGACACCAATACAAATTTTCTCCTACCCGCTGGCGAGGACTTTATCTTCGGCGCGAATCGCGTTCCCCGGGAAAAAACTATTGAAGATGGCATGGGCAACACAATAATGTTGTTCGAAGTGAACAATGATCATGCAGTACCGTGGACTAAACCAACAGACTTGAATGCAAACAGCAGCGATGAACTGATTGCAGCAATTGGAGGGCTCCGAGAAAACGGTACTTTTGCTGCGTGGGCCAATGGGCTCCCCGTCCTGCTATCGAACACATTGAGCAGTGAAAAAATCTTTCATGCCACAACTCATGAAAAAGGTGAACCGCTTCGGGCCGGTGACATCCATCGTGACATCAACGAAAAGGTGCAGTCCAAAGCCAACTCGGTTGCTGGCCCAAAACCCGCGTCAAAAAGCAATCTAGATTCAAATACCATTCCTAGCAAAACAAGCGTGAGACTTTCTGTTCCCAAAGCAGGCGACATTGCCGAAGCACAAGACAAACTCAGAAGCATCTATGCTGACAAACTGCGTGCTGCAGAGGAAAGATCAGAAAAGACCAAGCTAGCACGGACAATGCTGACCGATGCGGCAAAAGCACGCTTGGATCCAACGGGTACCTATGTCATGCAGACAGCCGCCATGCGTCTGGCTCTTGAGCTGTCTCTTATACACATCTGACGCTGCCGACGACTCCTTACGTGT
>CAJXTM010001188.1 GCA_913061385.1 uncultured Rhodopirellula sp.
GAGATCAGCCTCGGTCTCGTGGGCTCGGAGATGTGTATAAGAGACAGCGTAAGAAGATGTCGGTCATTCATGCGTCGAAGAAAATCGAGTGTGCCACGCTGTTGGGAATCCGAGATGCCCGCTGGAGGTTTCAAATTCAGCACAGGCGTTTTTCCCGGACGCATGGCGGTGCCCTGAAAGGTTGGAGGCAGAAAGCCGCTACCCCATGCAGAAGGACCTCCCTTGAGTCCTCCACCGGGATCCGGCAGTACCACAAATGCGGGCATGTCTGCATTTTCGCTACCAAGCCCATACGCCAGCCAACTTCCAAAACTCGGGTGACCCATCAGGATGCTACCCGTGTTCATTTGATAAACCGATTGTGGATGATTCACGCTGTCACCGTGTAGAGAACGAATCACACATAGATCATCAGCATGCTCCGCCAAGTGTGGCATGAAATCAGATATCGGTAGCCCCGACTTACCACGAGGCTGGAATGGTTTGATCGGACCTAGCAACGGATTTTTGGCTACCTTTCGGCGCGTCATTACATTGCCAAAGCTGTCCGGCAAAGGCTGTCCAGCATATTTGGAAAGTTCCGGTTTGGGATCGAAAAGATCAACATGGCTTGGACCACCATGCATGAATAGCCAAATCATCCGCTTTGCCCGTGGAGCGAAGTGGGGCAAGAGTGCATCCCCTGACGGCAATCTTTGGTCTGCCATCAGAAGTGATTGCAGCGCTAGCAAACCAATGCCACCGCCGGCTTGTTGCAACATCATGCGTCGATTGATACTCACGTCCGGACCGATCGACTTTGGGGGAGTCAGTCCTCTGTTTCAGTCAAGCAGAGGAACTGGATTGATAATTGACTTTTTACATCCTAAAGAGACGGTGCAGTCCCGTCAATTTTGTAGGCTAGCCTCGGTTCCCTGTGGCTTTAACGCGGACTGGCTGGAAAGTTTTCTGTTTCCCACTACGGCTGTATTTGACTGGGGTTTACTACATTCGTAGTATCGAGGAATGAAAGCACCAGATATTTCTCGGTCAGAATGGTTCGTGATGGAATGTCTTTGGGTTTCCTCACCGCAGACAGCCTCCAAAGTTGGTGAAGCCCTTCGTTCGTCGCAGGGTTGGGCGCCGAACACGGTTCGAACCCTGCTCGCGCGACTAGTAAACAAGAGTGCTTTGAAGGTGGGAACCAATGAAGTGGGAACACGTGTTTTTGGTCCTGCCGTCTCTCGCAAGCTTGTGTTAAAGACGAGAGTGATTTGTTTGCAGAACGAATTTTGGGTGGTGCGACAAAGCCGTTTTTGATCCATTTTTCCCAGCACAGGCGTCTTTCGGCAGGAGAGGTGGCAGAGTTGAAACATCTTCTCGATAAGTCGCTCAAGACCTAATGCAGGGCTACCATGTATCTGTTCGATCTTGTTTTTGAGTTCATTCTCAATTCATCGTTTCGAGTCTCGTTTTGCATGCTGGGTGTGCTCGTTGTCTGTCAGTTCTTGCGGTCGTATATCGCCCCGTGTGAAATTTCTCAATTTGGCATCCGGTAGTCTCGGTACTGCTGACATCGCAATGACCTATTTTGCCAAACAGGGATAGACTTGGCCCGATGCCGCTGACTGAGTCTGCCTTTGAGTCGCCCGAAATGGTGTCGTTGATCCGATGGAGAACGTTTGTCCTTTTCCGATCACAAATCTGTTCAAAAAAAATTCAATTACCACATTCACGAGAATGACACGCAGCACTATGCCTAGCCAGTCGATTCCGTTGAGGCAAATTTCGTTGTGTGTTAATTGAAGTGACGGATTGAAGTGATCTAGCGGAAACTGTTGCCGGTTTGATTCTTTATGCATGCCGTGGCGTTCGGTAATTCTCTCACTTCGGCAACTTGAGTTTGCCGTGGATGTGGGCTGCTTCTTTCTTTTTGTATCGAGATCAAAGCGTCGCCCGCTTCGTGGGTAAGGCTGATTCCTGTTAAACCTGTCTCTTATACACATCTCCGAGCCCACGAGACCGAGGCTGATCTC
>CAJXTM010001189.1 GCA_913061385.1 uncultured Rhodopirellula sp.
TCAATGGCTTTCTGCAAAATGACGCAGCCGATTTCTTTATCCTCGATGTTGCTCTGCCGTCGCGAGTGATTCTTGATGTCGATGGCGGTTGGGATATTGCTGATGGTGTGCCCGATCCACTGAACCCACCCTTGTTTGGTGGTTCTGTCGATACAAAACTTGTGATTTTACAACCACAGCAGGATCCTGATCTGATTGCAACGGAGTCGTTGCAATTGGTTCCTGTACTTGAACCTTACGATCCGTTTTTCCCAATTAATCTCAGTGGCGATGACGAAGTCAGTTTCAGCGCAGTTGAAGATGGCCGTGCTGGCAGTAACTCGGCTTTTGATCCATTCATCGAGACATTCTTGTTACCCGGCAGGTATTGGGTAGGCGTCTTGGGAGAGGAGTCGGTCCTGGCTTTCAGTGATACAGGGGCTACCGCGACGGGGTCAGCAAGTGGTGCGTACACGCTGCATGTATCCATGGATCCGGAGGATCCGCATACCGTTCCTCTCATTCCTCCGGGACCGGGGTCGCAGGTGCTCTCCTACCCAAGGAACGCAACTAATGCCGAGTCAACGGTGACCAGTGCACCTTTCGACCTTGCGGGTTATGTGGCTGAGGATCTTCCGACTCTGTACTTGAATCGGTCTTACGAACCAGCAGCGGGCGATGTCGCGCGATTGATTGTGACTAGCAATGAAAATTCTGCTGGAAGTGTTTTGCATACTTTCACGGTGGGGGATTGGGAGCAAGTTCGTCTTTCTCTCGGTGATTTTGCTGGACACACCAACATACAATTGAATATCGATTACGACGCGCCGGGCGGGGGCTCAACGGCTGAAGGCCTTCGCGTTGATGACATCGTGATTGGTTTCGCTGAACGCGGGGAAGGGGTCTTTGACGCAGCTCGCGGAACGACTTTCCGTGGTTCCGCGACCAGTAATGCTGGCGTGTACCAGTTGGAACTTCGCCATGGAACCGACTTCGCCACGCGTGCTGGTGTGATCACACTGCAAGATGACTTTGACACGAACGATCGACAGAATCGAAGTGTTACGCTTGTGGCTCCGGAACCCGGATCCGTGTCAGATGAAGATACGTTTGTGCTAGGCGATGGAGCTGTCAATCAGCGGTTTGAATTTGACGTTGCGGGCGATGGAGTGACATTCGGAAATACTCTCGTGAATATCGCAGGTTTGACAACGTCTGCAGAAGTCGCGGAGGTGATTCGTGCTGCCATCAATTCACAAACTCTGATCGAGGTCGAAGCTTCTACTTCCGGCGGATTGGATGGCACGGAAGCTGGCGGTGGTATCCCGACTGATGCTCGAGTCGCGTTGCATGGTGTTCGTACCGGCAGTTTCGATCCGATCACTTCGGTCACTGCTGCCCCGGCGTTACTGTCTTTTGACAGTGATGGATCGTTGTTGATCCCTGCCATATTGCACGATGGACTTGGGGACAGCAATCATGAACGTCTACAGGGCGTTGTGATTGTGGAGCACAATGTGATCAGTGATGTGCGTGGTGTTGGAATCTGGTCTGAGCCGGGTGAGCGGGATACGGTGCCAGCTCATGCTGCTGCTGCTGGTTTTGGTGAGGAAGCGCCGCCCGTTGGCTTGAGCCAGCCGGGGGCAGTGATCAACCTTCCAGAAGAAAATGACAGCGTGCTTGGTGGCTTGGCCCCGGGAATCCTGATTCAGAACAATACGCTGGACAATGCAGAGTTTGCGGGCGTCAAAATCGCGGGTCAGAACCAGCCATGGGTGATTGAAGTAGGTACTGGTGACGACATTCTTGATGATGGGCCTGGATTGGGGGGTGCCGATGGATTCTCCATCACGGCTGCCGGAACCACGGTGAACTTCGAGTTCGAGGAAATCGGCGATGGAGATTGGGATCCGCTCCTGCCTAATCAGGAATGGGGTGCGGAAACCCAAGGCGGAGACGGATTTAACGCGGGCCTTGTGCCTGTTTACTACCTGTCTCTTATACACATCTCCGAGCCCACGAGACCGAGGCTGAT
>CAJXTM010001190.1 GCA_913061385.1 uncultured Rhodopirellula sp.
GAGATCAGCCTCGGTCTCGTGGGCTCGGAGATGTGTATAAGAGACAGGTATAAGTGCGTTGTTTTTCGTAAGGTAAATCGACTCAAGTGGATACTTGGGTTTTGTGGCGCGGCGAAGCGAGGTCACCGGTGCAGCATATCTGCCCTCCATTTCAATGCTGGTTGCTCTTTGCCGAAGCCCGTCAAGAAGGCCCTGGGCTGAGGCAAGATCATCTTCAGCGAACCGTAGTTTCAATGCTTCATCGCCAGCTTTTAAAAATCTAGCTTTTTCTTCATCAAAAACCGATTCAAGCATCTCCATTTCGAACTGCGAGATATACAGTTCGCGTTCAAGTCCCTCGGAAACATTGTCGGACCATTTACCTAATAAGTCTCGTCCTGCGTTTTCTTCTGCAACCTCTAAGTCTGAGGTCACACCGAGAATCTTTTCTTGGATCAGCTCAAGTTCTTTTTGCTTGACCGACTCCATGCCGCGCAGCTTGATACCGCGAATCAAAGCTCGGTAGGAATCAATCAGCGTCTTTAAATCACCCACTTGCGGGTCCTTCTGAACCGCATCATTGATCTCGCTGCGATTTGCTGGCCAATCAGCGTTAATACGCTTAAGCTTGGCTTCCATTCCAACCTGTTCCAACATCAAATCATTAATTCTCTTCCTTAAATCCGTAATGAAGGTAAATCTGCCCTCGGTTTGAGTCCCTTGTAGTTCACCTGCAGAAATCGCTGCGAGCGTAAGATTTTCAACATTCTCTTTTCTTTCTGAGACCAGATCTTCCCACTTCTGCAGTTCGGGACGGAGACTACGGAGGATCATGTCGGCTTGTTGCTGCTCGTATTGCCTTCGATACTCCATGTACTCGTCGGCAACCGCATTACAAACCACCGAAGCGGTAGCGGCGTCGGCATCGGTGAAAACGATAGTAAGTCGGTCGTTGTTACCGCCTCCCTTAAGTACAAGATTCGTCCGCAGTCGCCGCTCCCGTTCAGTGGCGTTCTGAAAAGTGGGTAATGCCTGCACCTCCGGTCGCGCGAGAACGGGATTGACAATGATTTCCGACAGAATTATGGGTGTTTCGGTGGAGACTAGATTGGTCGGTCGAGTCACGAAGTTAGGGCTTAATACGCGATGCCTTGAAACTTCCACCCAGTGGGAGGCTCGGTAGGTTGGCTCTTGGTACCACCAGATGCCACATGTCCCGCAGACCACGACAAAAAGCATTGCGGGAACCAGCCAACGGTAATGTCGGCGTAACGTCAGTAATGCAATATCCAACACCGGCGGCGTTTGAACACCATCCGACTCCAGCGCAGCGTTCAACGGTTGCATCTGCGTTGTCGCGATCAACTCATGCGGAGGGTTGGAGCCGGGGGAATTGGAAGCCAGGTTAGATCGATTCATAGTTGAGTAGCCAAGCGGGGTGTGGGCTTAGCCCACCCACCAACTTCTAATCTAGCCGTTGCTCGCAAAAATTCTATGCCAATTGGGTATTCTCGCACGAAAAGACATCTTCATCAGAAATTCACTCGAAGACAGCTCATCTGCTCGGAGAAATCGCCTCCGCGACGTTCAGTCAGCTTGCAGACCGGTTTTCCTGCACATACGCCGTAACTGATTGCTGCGAAATACCTTAAGGTTAGCTTCCAAAACGTAGCTTGTGGAGGAAGTTTGCGTTTTTGCGGTTGCTGACGGAGCTAGGCTGGGCAGTGAACGAGAAATGTGTCCATCGCTTTTGGAAGCGTGAGTACATCCAAGTCGGGTGAAAACAACATCGTAATCGACAATTTCCTTACGGAAGTGAGTATGGTTGCGTGCGTCACCGAGCTCGATACAAGAGTTATGTAGGGTCGTCTAACTTTGTGACGGGTCCGACCGAGGACGATCGCCAACTACGATTGCTGATGGTGAGTGCCGAGTACACGCGAGAGTGCCTGACGAGAGAAGTAGGGTGTTCGTTTACCGCCCACGATGTGATGGGTGTTTTGCAGTACCTGTTCGCCCGTACGTGGCACCTCCG
>CAJXTM010001191.1 GCA_913061385.1 uncultured Rhodopirellula sp.
GAGATCAGCCTCGGTCTCGTGGGCTCGGAGATGTGTATAAGAGACAGCATTGGGAGAGAGCGGTGAGAACAGATTACTTTTTTCAACGCCTTGGCTCGCGGTAGTCTTAGGTTGCAGAAATGCTTGCGTTTGTTCGGCGGAGCAGCCTTGTTCTGATAGGCTGTGGATTGTTTCAGTGGACGCAATAGGGGCGGGGATTTGAGGCGCATGGCATGTACGGAATCTGGTTTAGGCGAGTTGTCGCGTACGATGGTTTGCTTCCGCTCATGGTGTGGTTCACACCCTGGTTGGCATCACTGGCTTTTCCCAACCGACGTGGGTTGATTGAGATGTTTGCCATCTTGTTGCCTGTGATTGGGTTTTTGATTCGTTACGTTTCGGGTCGCCGGTTGATCGACGAGAATGCATGTAGCAATATTGGGCAGCGTTGGCAGTTTGTCTCGTTGTGTGTTGGTCTCATGGTTCTTGCCGTCATCGACTGCGTGATCGTTCTGCTTTACGTCATGCCCCGTGGGGCGTTGCAGCAACCTGGGGATTGGCTGATGTTTCTTATACTGTGGGTTTTCTATTTCTCACTCATGGCCGGAGCGATGTATCCGGGACGCGGACGCTAACGGGAGGTTGGTGTACCCGAATGATTCGAACTCCAATACTTGACGGAAATACTGTTGGTTTTGTGAACGGGCCCGGTAGCGACGTTGCCAGAAGGTTCGTGGGTGTGATGCTGGCAGGGCTGGTGTCCGAAATGTCTGTGCTGAATGACGTCAGTTGATGTCTTCGTGTGTGGGTATGAATGTCTTTTACATTAATGAACCTGCGATTATGCAATTCAAAAAACGCTACGTGGTGATCCCGGTACCAGAAACGAATTGCTACGTATCTCGTTTGACTTCTTTTGCTGTTTGGGCGTTTTCAATCCGAAGGCTATCAAGAATCAAAGTGTCGTAGTCCGGATTCCCGGAATGGGAAGGATGCCGCAGCACGTCATCAACTTGCAGAGCGTGTTTAGCTCTTTGATGGATACGTAGCAACTTACGTTGGGGGACTTCCTGCCTCATCAGCTACGTAAAACTAAATTGATTCAAAGCTTCGGTTAGCGATCGGTGTGTGATGCGGTGACGTGAAGCCTTTTTCTAAATTGGGTCTAAGCGATTGCAGGTATGGTTGCGAGTTCCACGGCAGACCGTGTGTGACACAGCATTCTGTAAGGAAGATCGATTAAGCGGGCTCAAGGCCCTGTCCCGCCCCTGTGGACTGGTGTAAAACGGAGTTGAACGTTTGCGTGCTTTGGGAACGCATTCTCCCTGTCGTGTCTAAGTGGTAAGTGGGGCGTAAACTTTGAGGCTCATCATGAAATCTGCATGTCAGGCGGCTCTTGTATTCTGCGTGGTGTTCTGGGGAGCTATCGTCGTCATCGCCGACAAACCGGCAGTGTCGAGGTTTCAGGCGTTTCGTTATGCGTCTGTTGGGCAGGAGGTTCCTCTTGAGCGCAAGTATTTGTTATTCCTTCCGGCTAATTTGAAAGACAACGCACCACTGGTGTTTGTTTTGCATGGGTACAGAGGTGACGCCCGCGATTACATGGGCGAAATGGGAATGAATGCTCAGGCTGCAATGCATGGATTTGCGGTGTGCTATCCGCAAGGCAGTGAAGACTTTGAGGGAATACCGCACTGGAATGCGGGGTTGCGAATCAGTAAGACAAATGATGTTGAGTTTCTAAGCAAGTTAGCACTTGATTTGCAAATAAAACACGGTTTGAATCCAAAGAAAACATTTGTCTGTGGCGTCTCGAACGGAGGATTCATGAGTTACACGCTGGTCGCTGAAAAACCTGACGTGTTCAAGGCTGCCGCATCTGTGATTGGCACGATGAGCGGAACGACTTGGAGAAACCGTGCGAACTATAAGGCCGTTCCTATTTTGCAGATGACTGGGATGCATGATGAAGTGGTTCCTCACGATGGCAGCATGCCGGAAACTGGTGGATGGGGGGGCGCACCTGATCAAGAGC
>CAJXTM010001192.1 GCA_913061385.1 uncultured Rhodopirellula sp.
ATCAGCCTCGGTCTCGTGGGCTCGGAGATGTGTATAAGAGACAGCTGCTGAAACGCTCGAGTCTCGACGAAATATTCTGGCTCATCGCAGATCGCGTGATTGCAGGAATTGGATTTGACGATTGTGTCATTTATCTATTGGACTCCGACAAAAACATTCTGATCCAGAAAGCTGCTTTCGGTCCCAAAAATCCCGAAGGGCGCACAATCAAAGATGCCATCACCATTCCGATTGGCGAGGGGATTGTGGGCAGCGTTGCTCAGCATGCCACGCCGGAACGAATTCCTGACACCCGCCTTGATCCCCGTTACATCATCGATGATGACTTTCGATTATCGGAACTGGCAGTCCCGATCATGCTCAATGGCCGCTGCATCGGAGTCATTGATACCGAAAACAGCAAGGCTGGGTTCTATACGAAGCGTCACGAGGAGTGGTTGACCACCATCGCCTCCATTGCTGCCACAAAAATATCGGATGCCAATCGTGCAGAGGAGCTGAACAAGACGATTAAAAAACTGGAGTCGACCCGCAAAAAACTGGACCAGCAGGCAAAGCAACTAAAGCGAGCCACAAAGAACGCAGAGTTAGCAAATCACGCAAAGAGTGAGTTCCTGGCCACCATCAGCCATGAACTACGTACGCCAATGAACGGTGTTCTTGGCATGACCGACTTGCTACTAGAAACGCAACTGGACGCCACGCAATTCGAATACACGCAGGCTGTCAAAGCATCCGGAGGCTCATTGCTGAACATTATCAATCAAGTCCTTGATTTTTCAAGAATTGAAGCAGACGCCATCGAACTCGATTTACATCCGTTCCGATTGGATGACCTGATTTGTGAAACAATGTCGATCTTCAAGATTCAGGGGCGAATCAATGGGATTGCAATCGAATCGACCATTGCCAAAGATGCTCCCCAAAACTTGATCGGTGATTCGGAACGAATACGACAAATCCTTGTCAACCTGCTTGGCAATTCACTTAAATTCACAAGCCAAGGTAACATCGACTTACATGTACAAACAGAGAACAGCGAGCAGGATGACAAGCTACTACTACATTTTGAAGTAAGAGATACAGGGGTCGGCTTACCGGAGGGTGACACTGAAAAATTGTTTGCCGCTTTTACTCAGGCCGATATGTCTCCGACGCGAAACTACGGCGGCACAGGCCTTGGCCTGGCAATTTCGCAAAAGCTGGTAGAAGTCATGAAGGGTCGTATTTGGTGCAAAAACAATCAGCCAAAAGGATGTTCGTTTTTTTTCACCATTGAAGTCGGGCAAGACAATTTACGACAAGAGAAAATCGATTCGAACAAGAGACAAAAATTGAATTCTGATGCCGACAAGCAAGAGTTGCAACCCAAAGAGCGACGTCTTAATGTCCTGCTAGCAGAAGATTCGCCGGTTAACCAAACGTTGATGATCGCTCTGCTTAGCAAGTGGGGGCACAAGGTGGTGGTTGCAGGTACTGGTCTCGAGGCAATTCAGCTTTGGCAGACCAACGCCGAGCGTTTTGACCTAATCTTGATGGACGTTTTGATGCCAGCCTGCGACGGACTGGAAGCTGCAAGAAAAATCAGACAGTTGGAGAACGCGTTGAGCGAACGCGTTCCCATCATTGCATTAACAGCGCAAGCGCTCGCAGGTGATCGTGATGCCTGCATTGAAGCGGGAATGGACGCGTATGTCAGCAAACCAATTTCACAGCCAAAGCTACACAGTCTCATGAAACGGTTCTCCTGAGACCCGGCATCCCGCAGACACCTGTTCATGCGAGTCCTATTCCCAGCGGTATCTGAGTTTCGAGCCGCCAAGCGTTCAGCCATCTAAATTTCTATCCCTTGCCGATCAAATCCCACCTGAGTTGTGGCAGGTTGTCATGCAGTCGATTCCCCCGTCGCCGATCGCAGACCCCGCAAGAGCTCGAAAACTAACAAAGCATCGCTCAGATTGCTCTAACCGTAGGCAATGGGCTAAACCTGTCTCTTATACACATCTGACGC
>CAJXTM010001193.1 GCA_913061385.1 uncultured Rhodopirellula sp.
GAGATCAGCCTCGGTCTCGTGGGCTCGGAGATGTGTATAAGAGACAGGAACATGGCTCGTGCTTGCCGGGCATGGTTCATTCCCGGCGGGAAGTCCTTGGACCACTGCGGTTCGCCTGTGGCAGCGCTGACGACATGGATTCCGTTGCCCGCATCATGATCATTGAGTGTCGAAACTTCGAATACCAGTTGACCTTTGGCCAGCACGGTTCGTGTGGTCAGTGTTAACCATGTGTAATCATCGCGTTGCCAGCGGACGTCGCCCGTTTCAGCGTCCAATACCATTGCCACTGCCTGTTCGCCGCGTTTCACTCGCCCTGCGATTAAGGCAATCACTTGTCCGTCAGTCACCACGTTCTGCGGTTCAGCTACTTTGACTTGCCAGAACTCTTTTCCTGTTGTCGGGTCAATGGCTCGTACTGTATTGGCGTCTGTCGCGATCACGCGGTCGCCGTCATGTAGCAACTGAGTTACAGAGGTCATGTCGCTCCATTGGGCGACGACTTCGCCACTGGCTGCGTCAAGAGTGACGGGGCGTCCTTTGATCAAAGCGAACAGGTACCGTTGCGATGCGATGGGGCGTGAGCCATTGCTGGGAAGTCGTGGCAAAACAAAGTCGCTCGGATTGTTTTCTTCACTCTTTGCAAGATCCCGGTGCCAAAGACGCAGGCCATTGAAACTGTCTCGTGCAAGAATGCCTCCGTAAAAATTCCGACCACCAGAGGTCACCATGCCTTCAACTTCCGATGTCGCAGCAGCGATCCAACGGACCCTTTCCGGTGGTCCGACTAAGGTGTCGTTCGAAACAGCATTTCCATCGGCCGCGTGTCTTGGGTGCGACCACACATCCATTTCCATCGGCCATCGTTTGACGGCAACGATGTAGTTGTCCTGTTGTTCAGCTGATGTCAGGCTAACGTCTGACAACGCCGCCAATGGCATGATCTTTGGGTCGGTCACAACAATTGCCCCACCAGGAGTCAACACTCGCAGCAATTCTGATAGCGGAATGCTGTAATCACGAATGATGATCAGATTGACCACATTTTCAGCATAGGGGAGTCGACTCGGCTGGTTGGTATGCTCCGCCCACGATAAACCGTAACGCCCATTCTTGTGAATCAGTTTCTGTGCGGCAGAGATGCTGTCAGCATCCTTGTCGATGACGTGGAAAAGGTAGCGTCCCGTGTTGCTCAATTTCGCAGCGGTTGATACATCGCTGCTGCCCAGTTGAACGATAAGTCCACCCTGCAAACCTGATGCGGCTACAGCATTGCTTGAAATGACTGGCTCGTTGCCCGCCGTTTCTAAAAAAGTTTTGGATTGAGGCGTTTTTTTAACAGAGTCCGAATCTTGCCCTGTTGCGATGCAGCAAAATAGCATCAGCACGCAGTTGGATACGGCACCGATAGCAAAGAAAAGGCGGGATGCAGGCATGCTGGCGACTCACGAGACGGAGGGGTGGGACATTCACCCGTAAGTTTAACCGGAAGCTACGCCCGAGGCATGCAGAGGCTAGGCGATTGAACAAAAAGTCCACGAAGTCTGGAAAAGCCAGTGAGCAAAGCAGAACTGTGACCGTTGTCGGTTAAAATTTCTTTCCTATCTGGTCGTAATGGTATACTGAGAGCATATTTGAACCCTACTTCCCGCCGGCGTGTTTCCCACCGATTTTTGATATGCCAAGGTCCAACTCGCGTTTTGGTTTTCCGTGGTGCTGCGTTCCAGTGCTGCTAGCAGTCATCTTTGTGTTCGTTTCTTTGGCTCACGGGGACGAGAGCGTTCCGTCGCCTACAGCTGTTAGCAACTCAGTTGCCGCGGCAGCGCAAAACGATGTGCCGCGTTCTTACGCCGAACTCAAGGTCATTGGTGCGAAACGATCACGCTATGTTTCGGGGCGTTTGAAGGAATCGTCGCTGGGTGCACCGAAGCCTAAGCTGGAACAATTCAAGCAGCATGTGCTCTGTCTCTTATACACATCTCCGAGCCCACGAGACCGAGGCTGATCTCG
>CAJXTM010001194.1 GCA_913061385.1 uncultured Rhodopirellula sp.
ACGAGATCAGCCTCGGTCTCGTGGGCTCGGAGATGTGTATAAGAGACAGTTCCCGCACGTATCAATTTAGCGATGAAACTTCCAATGCTCTCGACCCAACTTCATCTTGTTTGTGCATTCGTCCTTTTTCTATCTTTGCCAATCATGACGTCTCAAACGCCGAAACCCCACCAATCTTGACAGAGTCAGAGCTCGGATCCACACGTAATGCACACTCGTTTGGTACGACAATGCTGTGTGGTCAACCTACAGCAGCAGAGTTCGCCGAGGCCAAGAAACGTGGCATCAAAACCGTAATCACTCTTCGTAAAAAGAACCAGATTGACCGGAATGAAGCGGCAGAACAGTGCGAGCTGGGCATGAATTTTTATCAACTCGGCTTCCATGCTCCCGCCTCACTAACTACCGCAATCATGAAAAAAGACGGTGCGATCTTGGGTGATCCCAAACACACGCCCGTCATGCTTCACTGTGCTTGGGCGAATCGCGTGGGCGCGATCTGGCTTGCACACCGCGTATTGAACAACAAAGCAGACGTGGCAACAGATCGCAAGCAAGCCAAAGAAACGGGGCTTCGAACACCAGCATACGAAGAACGAGTATCCGCTTACCTGAAAAAAAGCAAGCAGTCCAATGAGGCTTATCAGCAGTGAAACCTTTTTTTAACGCGGTCGAGTGCGACCGCATTTCTTGAGCACTACAGACACATCACTTCTGCTTTGAACGAACGGCTTCAATGCCAGAGCTTTTCGTTTTTCGCCGAAAGATTTCGTCACCAGCAGCCACGTAAAGGTATTGATGACCGGGACCGGCGAAAGCAACACTGACAATGGGCTTTTCAGTGGGAGCAGCAATGACTCCTCCCATGCGTCCGGTTGGATCAAACATCTGCAGCCCGACAGATGACGTGACATAGTAACGTCCCACCGCATCGGTGGTCATACCGTCACCCTTGCTGGGCAGGTCTGGCGTCGGAGTACGCAGCGTGATGTAAGGTTGCCTTAAAGACAGACCGCCACTTTTCCCCAGTCGCCATACCCAAGTGTATCTGCCACCATAATCTGACACAGCCAGAGTCCCTTGATCGGGCGTCAGTGCGATTCCATTGGGGCGTTGTGCCCCGTCGGTTTTACTCGCGACATCCGCGGCTTGAACCTGCCCGCCTGGTGGAATGTGCGAGATCTGCATTTTTGCTGTTTCAGTAAAAAAAACATGCCCGTCCGCGGTCACGACCAGATCGTTCGGCTTGACATTGTCAGCAATCACTTCCATCTTGCCCGACGCCAAATCAAAAGCCACAATTCGTCCAAAGCTTCCACCCTGGCAGGCGTAAATCCTGCCGTCCGGCCCAAAGTGCATCCCGCTGATCCGCGGTGCGTCTTTTGCAACAACGGTCAATTTTCCATCATGCCCAATGCGATTGATGGTTGTCCCCGCTGCCACGTCAGCAAAGTACAAATTACCCTCGGCATCAGTCGTTAAGCCATCCGTAAACTGATGCCCACTTGAGACAGACTGCCAATTTTCACCGTCAATCAACACCTGTGACAGCGGCATATCCTGCGCTGCAAGGGGCTGTAAACTCCCGAGTAAACTTGCGATCAACCACACAGACACCCAATGTCTTGCACCATTCATTTCTCAATTCCTTGATTCATGCTCGGATAATCACGCCACAACCAACGAAGCATTTCCGGCAACAACGCGCCACCATGCTGACCACTATGCCTGCCGTCGCCCATTTCAAAACGGTAGTCGTACTTCGCAAATTTGAGAGCGGCAGCCATCTGACGATTTGCCAAAGGCCAATGTCCATGTAAGTTATCGAGGTCATTCTCACCTTCCTGCAAAAAAACCCGGATTGGCTTTGACTCTGTTTTGCGAATCAACGCGGGATAAACATGCCCCCCGCGAATATTCGTAAAGCTGCCGATGTAGCTGATCACTTTGCTGACTGTCTCTTATACACATCTCCGAGCCCACGAGACCGAGGCTGATCTCGTA
>CAJXTM010001195.1 GCA_913061385.1 uncultured Rhodopirellula sp.
GAAGGATACACCTGATGTCACGGTTGGTGCGGGCGTCCGTCGAGATCAGACCCTGTTGTTGATGCCAGATTTATCCAAGATGCAAGTCAAAGTTGGGATTCATGAATCGATCATTGCCCGGGTGCATGTGGGTATGGAAGCCAACGTGACTTTGGCAAATGGTGTGTTAAAGGGCAAGGTAACTTCGGTCGCGTCGGTCGCGCGTCCTGCGGGGTGGTGGACGGGAAACGTAGTCAAATACGATGTGATTGTTGATGTGCCCCCGTTGGAAGACCTGAAGCCGGGAATGACGGCAGAAGTCGACCTGTTGCTTGCCACCTACGAAGACGCTTTGGTGATCCCAGTTGCGTCGGTCACGCAGGGCGATGATGGCTGTTTCTGCTGGGTGAAGAGTGGTGATCGTTATGTCAAAAAGCCGATTCTGTTAGGCGATGGGAACGACATTTTTCTCGTCGTTGAGCAGGGATTGGTCGCAGGAGACGAGGTGGCTTTGTCCCCCCAGGCAATCGTGAATGAGCAGGGCTTGGAATCAAGTGATTTGGGATTGGACACGGCAGTCAGCAGTGAAGCGGGTGACCGTGACAAGGAATACAGTGACGAGATTCCAGGGGTAAATAAGAATGAGTGATGACAAAAATCCGAATCGATCAGTTGTGCTGAAAGTAGTATTCTTGATGGCCTTGCTGGGTATCATTGCAATCGGAGTCCGAACTTACTCCGAGGCCGGATCGTCTGCAAAGATCTCCTATGCTGAAGTGCTGACGCATACTGTCGATCGCCAGAATCTGACTGTTTCGATCACGGAACAGGGTACCTTGGAGAGCCGCGAAAACGTCGAAGTTAAATGTAAGGTAAGGGGTGAGAATACCGTCATATGGGTCGTTGAGAACGGTTCAGAAGTGAAAAAAGGGGATGTGCTTGTAAAACTCGACACCTTGGTGATCGAGGATACCATCAACGAGCGTTCAAAATATGCTTTGTGGTCGCTTTCTGGGGCCGAGTCTACTCGGGCAAATGCTAAACGTGCCGCGCTGGCTATCAAGGAGTATGAAGAAGGGCGATTCGTGGTCCAATTGAAAACGTTGGAAAAAGATCTGGCCATTACTGAGTCCAATCTGCGTGTCGCCCAGAATATGGTTCGCCATGCAAAGCAAATGTTTGAAAGGGGTTACGCACCTCAGGTTGAACTTGATGAGAAGGTGCTTTCCGTCACGCGTGCAGAGAACGCTGTTAACGATGCAAAAGAGGCTATTCGTGTGCTCAAGGCGTACACCAAGCCAACTGAACTCGTTCAGCTAACCGGTGCATTGAAAGCTGCAGAGGCAAATCGTGACTCGCTCAATGAACGGGCAAAAATGGATGGTACGCGGCGTGATCTCGCTCTGGCTGAAAAGGAACTTTGTACCATCCTTGCGCCCAAAAGTGGGATGGTGATCTACCCTTCCGCACAGAGCTGGGAAAAGACGCCTGACATTGAAGAGGGTGCCACCGTTCACCGGGATCAGAAGCTACTCTTGATGCCAGACTTGAAGCACATGCAGGTGAAAGTCGGCATTCATGAATCGATGATTGAGAGAGTGTCACTTGGGATGCGTGCCAAGGTCACGCTTCCCGAAGAGCAGCTTGAGGGGGATGTGTCGGAAGTCGCCGCGATTGCGGAACCGGCGAGCTGGTGGACCGGTAACCTTGTTAAATATGAAACGATTGTTCGGTTGCCGGAAATCGAGGGATTGCGGCCTGGGATGAGCGCAGAAGTGGAAGTCTTTCTTGCAGAGTATGAAAATGTCATGACTGTGCCAGTTACGGCGGTGGTTGAATCTGTCGAGGGCACGCTCTGTTGGGTGAGCATGGCATCCGGAGAAATCGAACGCCGAACGCTTCTTCTTGGTGACAGCGACGACGTGATGATCATTGTCGAATCCGGGATCGAAGTTGGCGAGAAGGTTGTGCTTAACCCTGTCTCTTATACACATCTCCGAGCCCACGAGACCGAGGCTGATCTC
>CAJXTM010001196.1 GCA_913061385.1 uncultured Rhodopirellula sp.
GGTCATTGATGTCGACAGGAGCTTGCTGTTTGACGACAGGCTTGGGACGTTTCGCCCATTGTTCAGCTTCAGCCATCCGCTTTTCGAGGTCGCGAACGCTGGTGAAATAGGCATCCAGCTTTTCCCGATCACCGGCGCCCAGTTCCCGGCTCAGTGCCTTCGCGTCATCACCTACAATGTCCATGATGCTGCGACCTTGTCGAACACGTGCAGCTTGCTTTTCACGCTCTCGTGGCGAGCTGTCGATAAAGAGTCGGCTGAAAAGGCGGGATGGCCGGTCTTCCGGTGGAATCATGGATCCGTTTTCGGTGTAGCAGGGACTTGTGCTGCCACTGGTGCTGAGAACCAACGAACGAAACCGCGTTGCATCACCAAGATATCGCGCCATCAGTTGATCAACTGAAATCGTGTTCCTGGCTCGTCCAGAAGATCCCATCGGTGAAGCTGTAAGAATGCTTGCCTCGGCACGGTGTCCGCCGGTGACACCCGGGTGTGAAGTTCCCGAAACGACCGTGATTTGGTCTCGTAATTCCTGTAGTCCTTCCAGATACCGAGACGGTTGGTAATCGAATCCATTGCTGGATGGAAAAAGATTCTCAGCAACCAGCCCAAGTCCCAGGGTCATGGCAACAAAACGCTTCGGCCTGCTCGACGTGTTGGGCTTGGCAAAAGCAGGTTCCATGGCGGAGAGCCAGGGCAGGCCCATTGCAACGCCAGTGCCGCGAAGCAGGGTTCGACGTTTCAGGAAGCGACCTGCAGTCGATACCGATGAGCTTGTTCGATTGATTTTCGATGTCATTTCACGCATCGCAAAAATTTTGTCTGTTTAGTAAAGGGAGGGCTATTTGGAAAGGAAAATATCACTGGCAATTGTTGCATGCAAAAGTGAACGCATCCCATAACTGGAATCGGCGGCTTGCTCCACAATCTTGTTGATTTCACGGCGATCGGCAAAGCGAATCGCAGATCCAGTTCCGTAAACAAGCAATTTCTCGCAGAAATTTCTCGCAAGTGGCTTGGGGTTATTAGAAATCAGACGACGGAATTCTTGGAAGTCGCGGAACTTCCGACCGTCTGACATTGTAAAGCTGGCATCGATTTTAGTTTTCTTCTTTTGCCGCGAATATGAATAGGAAGTTCGCCACCGACCAGCAGCATCAAAATTTTCAAGTGCGTAGCCAGGTGGGTCGATGTGGGCATGGCAGGCGGCGCAACCCGCGTCAGACACATGCTTTTGCAATTGTTCCCTAATGGTT
The DNA here is from genome assembly GCA_913061385.1 of uncultured Rhodopirellula sp. GTDB lineage: Bacteria > Planctomycetota > Planctomycetia > Pirellulales > Pirellulaceae > Rubripirellula. The sequence continues at coordinate 1,257 of CAJXTM010001196.1, forward strand.
GCCGCACCACGGATGTCAGGTTCCACCGCAGGCACGTTGTCAGGCGGTGGCGGAATAGGCTTGCCAAGAATGCGTTCGGAAATCCAGACGCCGCGCAGGACAGGCGAGGTATTGGTTCCATTCGCTGTGACTTTCAGAATCGCGCCCTGTGCTAGTAACCCACCGCGATTGGAACCAGCTTTTAGGTCGACCCGTTGGATATCTTCGCCTGTCACACCCTCAATGCCGTAATAACGCGCAAGCCGACTGTTTGCAAACGTATGATCGGCGTCGATGAGTCGCGAAACGCTCGCATTGTCTGTTAGGAGATCACTCAGGAAATATCTGGTTTCGGCAAGCATTGAATTTTGCACAATGGGATCAAAGCTGCTGTGTGTTTTTCGATCCGGTTCGGTAAAGCCGATGTCCAGCAAGTCCAGCCATTGATCCGCAAAGCTGGTGAGAAACCCGATCTCTCCATTTATTTTTAATATGCGTTCAGTCTGCTCATGCAGAACAGATTTTTGGTGAAGTTGGTTTTCGCGAGCTAGCTGCATCAGGATCGGATCAGGCATGCTGTTCGAAAGCATGTAGCTGAGGCGATTGGCGATTGCAAAATCATCGAGTTTTCCGACTGGCTCGATGAAGTACAGGAATCTGGGCGAACAAAGAATGCCGCGATAGCACGCCATCAGGATTTCAACGGGGTCGTCTCCAGCCTGTCTCTTATACACATCTGACGCTGCCGACGACTCCTTACGTGTAG
>CAJXTM010001197.1 GCA_913061385.1 uncultured Rhodopirellula sp.
AAGGAGTCGTCGGCAGCGTCAGATGTGTATAAGAGACAGCATCAAAGGCCTTGCACGCAGCACCTTGCTCGTGTCGAGAGCAGTCGTCGGTGTCGTCTGCCTCGTTGAAAAGGTGGATTCGAGTGCGCTCCATGTGAAGGGGACTTTGGTGGCGGGGGGATCAGTCCAATCATTCTTTCGCGGATGCTGTCTTTGCGCGCTTGGCGTGCTGACCCAAGCATCTTTCGCCCAGGCAGCCGATCGCGGTAGCTTCCTGTTTCGCAGCGAAAAGGGCTATCGATCGTCCAGTTCGCAGCGAAAAGATGTGGTCGCCAACCTGCCCATGAAGCGTCTGACTCCGCAGGCACAGCAGCGAATTCTTTCGGTTGCAGGTTCACCCACGCTCTACCGCCGGTTGCCCACTCAGGCGATTGATTGCGATCCAGAAATGTTTACGTTTCTTTCGAGGAATGCTGAGGTTCTGGTTGGTCTGTGGGAATTGATGGGAATCACGTCGGTGCAGACCCAACGTACAGGTCCTTACCGATTCGAAGCCTTAGATGGGACCGGCACCACGTGCAGTATTGATCTGGTGTACGGCGACCCGAATATCCACATCTTCGTCGCCGATGGTAGTTACGACGGCAAGTTGGTTACTAAGCCTGTTCGCGGCCGAGGCGTATTTGTTCTTCGCAGCTCTTATGCGACTTCGGCCAGTGGGCGTACAACTGTCACTGGGACGATCGATTGCTTCGTCAAAATTGAGGGCCTGGGGGCCGATCTGATCGCTCGCACCTTGAGTGGCTTGATCGGAAGATCTGCCGACAACAATTTCACTGAGACTGCGAAATTCGTGGCACAGATTTCTCAAGCATCTGAAGTGAATACACCTGCCATGACTGACGTCGCTTATCGATTGCCGCAAGTCAGCGATAGCACACGAAAACGGTTCGCTGATGTGATCCGTTTAGTTGCCCAACGCGGTTGGGAACGCGACCAAAAAACGAGCGGGTTGCCAACAGTGGTCCGGAAATCGGGGGCTGCCTCGTCAACAAACTCAACGCTGCAGTGAACTCCCGGGATTTTGTCGTGAGTGCGGTTCACCCGTTTCGATCATCGGCACGCGCGGGCTGCTGCTGATTTGCATCTGGCTGCTGCTGATTTGCATCTGGCTGCTCTGGAGGGCTAAGGTCCTATGGTTTTACAGCCGTGCGCCTCTGTAGTCCGGTGGCTCTATGCGTTTGTTTGTTTGCCCAGTTGCCGATGTATCGCAGCAAGGTGGCCTGGGCTGGTTCCGCAGCACCCACCAATGATCGATGCCCCTGCCCTGAACCATGACTCCGCACACTTGGCGTAGGTTTGGAATCCAAGGTCATTGTCTTTTCGCCAGCCGACGTTGTCGTTCGGGCTTCCGGCATTTGCGTAGGCGCCTACCGGAACAGGGACCTCTGTTTTGACGATCATTTCCACAAAACGCTGGGTGTCCATTGCGGGCGTACAGTTGACCAGCACAGCAGCAGCACCGAGATCGACCACCTGAGTTGCCAATGTTGCCATGTCAAAAGGAGTCAACAGATTTGCCTGGGGTCCGGCGGTCAGTGCAACCCAGGTTTCAATGCCGCAAGCCACTGCTGCTTTGACCGCTGTAATTGTTTCTGTTGGGTGACAGAATGTTTCACACAGCAACAGATCGCAGCCAGCCTGAGTCAACGTTTCAGCCATTTCGTGATGTTCGTCTTCTGATCTGCTGCCGGGAGACAAATCTGGCCGGTAGCAATCTTCAACGGGGGCGATGCTGCCAGCGACTCGGTGGTGCTTTGGAACTGCATTTTGTGTAAGCGTTACCGCAGCTAAGGTCCGTTCACGCCAACGATGACCACTTGCTCTGCGGTTGGTTCGAAAAGTATTGGCGGTATGAACGGAGGCACCATTTTGGGCATAATCCCGGTGGATGTTGGTGATCATTTCCGGGGCTGTCTCTTATACACATCTCCGAGCCCACGAGACCGAGGCTGATCTCG